>WFQU01000053.1 GCA_015486845.1 Anaerolineae bacterium
GATACATCAAGGTAGCGTCCGCTGCCAAGAGGCCGCTCAACACCAGCCCCCTTTCAGGGAGCTTCTTGGCAACGTAGCACGGGGATTTGACCCCCGTGCGCTCGGGCGGAGCACGCTGTCGATTAGAAGTTCAACTTCTCGCAGAAGTTGAACTTCTTAAAGGGGATTGGTTTTTTATCTGCGTGCGCAGCCTGCGTTTATCTGCGTTCCTTTTTTCGGAGGAGAGGGTAGCCGAGGACAATGCCCTCGGCCACCCCCCAGAGAAGTTTATTTTCAAAGGAGAATATTCGTTATCTCTCTGCGTCCTCTGTGCTCTCGGCGGTGAACCTTTTTGCAGTAGAGTCATATCTCTAACTCAGTTTTGTGCTCGTAACAACATTTTCATGGGCTGGTAAAAAGTGAAGATCCTCACGCTGAGCGCCTCAAAATCGCTGCCACAGGCGATTTAGGCACACTAACAAGCACCCGTCGCCATTGTCTGTATCGCTGATTTATAGTATGATATGTTATTATTGATATGCGTTCATGCGTTTCCACAAAGCCAATAACAAGCCACTATAGACGAAAGGCAGAGAGAACCTGCTATGTGCGACTTGTCAGAAACGCCCAGCGCAAACGTCTGACCAAGCCATTACTTTTCGTGCCATCATCCGCAAGCAAGAATCACGACGGCCTGGCCGCAAAATTCGTACCGCAGGTTCAATTCGTGGATAATTTTCGGGGGGAGGAAATAACAATATGTCATTTTCACCCAAGCATCCGCCCCGGCGCGGCTATTTTTACTGGCTATTGCTCTTTATTCTATTATTAATAGCCATCGCCGGCGGAACTTACTTGTTTCAGCAGAGAAAGCCGCTCCTGCGCTATTTGGAACGACAATTGCCAACGCTACCCAACGGCACAGAGATCACGCTGCGCACCACCAACATGACGCCGCCATCATTATCACCAACCATCGTAGTTCCACCTACGCCAGTCCAGTTACTGCCGGTGCCAACGACAGTGCCCATTTTTTACGCTCGCAACGATTACAAATTAGTCGACTACCGAAAACAGTTCCCAGCCTACGGCGCTGTGGGCGCTTGGCTACGCATCCCGTGGAATCGCGTACAACAGAACTGGCATAATAGCGACGCTCCATACCAGTGGCACTATATCGATAATTTTCTGCGCAAAGCGGCAGGAGAACAAATCACCCTGAACAACGGGGAGGTAATTAGCCGTCCTGTCATTCTTTCGCTCTCCATCTATTCCCAACTGGGAAACAACGAGAACAAATTTGTTACCCACACACCGACTTTCTTGCACACACTGGATCTAACCATTGGCGGTGAAAGTAGTCAATGTCCGGCCCAGCCAGCACCATTTTATAGTGATGAACGCTATCAGCATGAGCTCATAGCGTTCATCCACGCTTTGGGCCAACGTTACAACAAGGACCCTCGTGTAACAGCGTTGACTATTGGGCCGGGATATAACGAAGAAACCGCTGCCACGCGTTTCAATAAATCCTGCGCTTACACGCAAGATCTGTACAAAAAGATCGGCGGCCCCACCGCTTACGCCACGTTCGTTTTCAAGATCATGGAAGCTTACCGACAAGCATTCCCCCAAAAAACATTGTACTTGCAAGCCGGGAATGCTGAATGGGACCAACGGGGCTGGTTTCTCCAGGAGGCCAGTAAATTCATACCGCCTATCGGTTACAAACCGAACGCCTTGGCCCCTAACAGCGGGTCAGCTTTTGGCTGGCTCAGCAACCACATGGGCAACGGCTGGATGCAACTGGCCGAGAAGTATCAAGATCAAATTCCCGTCGCTTTCGAGCCCAAGACATTTGGTAATGCCACGGATTTGTACTGGATGCTCCTTTGGGGACTATCACACAACGCCGATTTCTTTGCTTTACAAAGCAACACGCAAGAACCTGCCCACGACTGGTTCCACTACTTGCCACAGCTCACTAAACCGCCCACCAATTGGCCCGATTTCCCCCGCTGGGTAGAACACAATTTAGGGCAAACGCCAGGACAAGCGAGCGAAGCATGGATTGTTTTCCGGGATTTGCTGCCTTCCGAACGTCCCGCACTGCACGATAATTACAACGGCGGCGAGCCCGGCAATTGGGACCACTGGTTAACTGTCGTGCGGGGAAAAAATGACACGACCAAAAGGGTACTCAATGCCAACTTGCCAGTCCAACATCTCAAAGCTGCTCAGGCCGTGCAATTGCAGCGGACCGTTGGCCGCAATATCTGGTTACAGTTAGACAAACGTTGGAGCAAGGCAGCAATTGCCATGACGGGCTCCCATTTCTACTTGCGCGTCTGGTACTTAGACCACGGATACGATCAATGGGCGCTACACTATCCTGTCAAAAATGGCAGCATCAAAACGCTGACCGTGCACAAGAAAAATAGCGACACAATGCGATCTGTCATTTGGCAAGTGGATGACCTTTCTTTTGCGCCCGCCCCAGCCGGCCCAACCAAAGGCGCTCATTTCCAATTAGATGATCTGGGTGATGGTGACGAATATTTTCACATGGTAGAACTATGGCGAGTCGGCAAAAACGCGCCCCAGCCCCCAGCGATACCTTCCCCTACTAATA
>WFQU01000054.1 GCA_015486845.1 Anaerolineae bacterium
GCAACCTGCGCAGGCAGGTTTCGCAGTTGTAGCAGCGATTTCTAATCGCCGGGCGAAGCAGCCTGCGTTGATCTGCGTCCCATTCCGGTGCACCGGCCCCTTGCCGCCGCGGCGGCGGGGTACGTCAGGGTAACGTCCTCTGCCAAGAGGCTGCTTAACACCAGCCCCTTTCTAAGGGGCTTATCATTTACGTAGCACGGAGCTTTGAGCTCCATGCACTAAGTCGGCCAACCCCGTCGATCAGAAGTTCAACTTCTTCGAGAAGTTGAACTTCTTAAAGAAGGCCTAATTTTTTATCTGCGTGCGCAGCCTGCGTTGATCTGCGTCCCATTTTTATTTTCAGGGGAGAATATTCGTTAAAATCCTATTATTTCTCTCTTTGCGTCCTCTGTGCTCTCAGCGGTGAACCTTTTTGCAGTAGAGCCTTAGACGACTGCTTAGCTTTCCTAACAATAGGATGCAGATGGTACGCTTAAACACTGATCTCTCGTCGATCTTTTCTGATCTATCTACGGGGGGCATCTGCGTGAAATCTACATAATCAGCATTCTACGCAACCAAAGCTAAGCCGTTAGCCAATACAAAAAAGGACACCGCCTTTAGACAGTGTCCTTCTTCTACCAATTACCAATGTCAAACCGACGCGCTACTTGATTTCGACCGTCGCACCTTCAGCTTCCAACTTAGCTTTGACCTCTGCGGCCGTTTCTTTGTTGACGCCTTCGACAACGGCCGTTGGCGCACTTTCTACCAACTCTTTAGCCTCTTTCAAGCCCAACTCAGTTACCGCACGCACCGCTTTAATAACACCAATCTTCTTGGCGCCGTAGCTGGTCAACACCACGTCGAATTCGGTCTTTTCTTCTTCTTGTGCTGCCTCAGCGCCGGCTCCCGGCGCGGCGGCTACAGCCACCGGTGCAGCAGCGGAAACGCCCCATTTATCCTGCAAAAGTTTGGAAAGCTCTGCCGCTTCCAAAAGGGTCAACGATTCCAATTCCTCAATAATTTTCTCAAGCTTCTCAGACATGTACTAAAAACCTCCCTTTCTTATCGAACACTTTGTTCGTTGCTAAACCGAAAAATTCAGATTTAAGCTGCTTCTGCCGATTGCTCAGCGTGCGCCTGCAATACTTGGGCAATCTCGCGCAATGGTGCTTGTACCAAACGCACGATATTCGTCAATGGGCCTTCGATAGTCGCGATCAATTGCGAGCGCGCTGCATCCTTAGTAGGCAACAAAGCCAACGCCCCTACTTCTGCTTCGTCAAGCAACCGTCCATCCATGATACCCGCGTGCAATGTCAGCGTCTCGCTCTTTTTCATGAAATCAGCCAGCGCTTTGGCCACAGGGGCGACCTCTTCGGGGCAAAAGATAGCGGCCTGAGTACCATCAAATGAAGGCACCGGCAGGTTTATCCGTTGCAATGCTAAGTCGAAAAGTGCGTTCCTGATTACACGAAATTTTCCGTTTGTCGGACGCAAAGCACGGCGTAACACCTCGGCATCACCAACAGTCAATCCAGAATAGCCTACGAAAATAACAGCCGAGCTATTTTGCACCTGCTCTACATATTCCTCTAACAAAACCTCTTTTTCTTGACGGGTCAGTGTCAAAGGCTTTCCCTCCTTTCTTCAATAAACACAAAAAATCCCCGCGCTGCCCGCGCGAGGATCAGACGTTCTCCATACAAAGAGAAAACACCACCTCACACCTCGGCAGGCCATTAAGCCAATCGGCACCTGCTTTCTTCAGCGTGAATGAGCTATCTTATATTTATCAGGTTAAAGAGCATTATTTATACCGTCCCAGCCCAGCAGCTATAAGCCACGACAACACCTGCAAAATCGCCCCGCGGTGCCTGGCCTACCACCTGCGCAGGCAGATTTCACAACGGTGATCACGATTCCCCACCATCGGACAAGGTAAGCTGCGTCGTCACCGTCGTATACCGCTCCTCCGTTCGTCCTATACGATAGAACGAGCTCAAGCTCAGTCTGGTTTAACCTGAGCCGCCAACGCGTCAACGCGGACTGCCGGCCCCATCGTCGACGTAAAGATCAATTTACGGATGTACTTCCCCTTAATCGTCGTCGGTTTGGCTCGCATAATCGCATCAAAAAGTGCCGCGAAATTCTCGGAAAGCTGCGCCACATCGAATTGTACCTTGCCAATGGGGACATGCAAATTCCCGCCGCGGTCGACACGGAATTCCACACGGCCAAGCCGCGCTTCACGAATCACCCGTGGCAAATCCTCCCCTTTAGTGACGGTGCCGGCCTTGGGCGTGGGCATCAACCCGCGCGGGCCGAGAATACGGCCCAACCGACCCACTTTACGCATCATTTCCGGCGTGGCAATGGCCATGTCGAAGTCAACCCAACCACCTTGTATTTTGGCAACCAAGTCATCGCTGCCGACAAAATCAGCGCCGGCCTCCTCCGCCAAACGAGCCGCTTCGCCTTCAGCAAAGACCAAGACCTGCACCTCTTTGCCCAAACCATTAGGCAAAAGTACCACGCCACGAACTAACTGATCAGCGTGTCGGGGATCAACATTCAGACGGAAATGTACTTCCACCGTTTCATTGAACTTGGCATAAGACGCTTTCTTCACCAACGCCAAAGCCTCGTCAGGTAAATACTCTTTGTTTTTATCGATAAGTTGCGAACCTGCTAAATACTGCTTGCCGTGTTTTGCCATGAAAATACCTCCTTGTGGTTCAACGGGCCACGGTAGCCCTCCCACACTATCCCCGTTTAGAAACTCAACTTCAGCGAGAAGCTGGACATCTAAAAAGAGAAATCTTTTATGGACAACCCATAAACATCAATCGACTATATCAATACCCATGCTGCGGGCGCTACCTTCGATCATCCGCATGGCCGCCTCAATATCATAAGCATTGAGATCCTTCATTTTCACCTCGGCAATATGCCGAACCTGGTCGCGCGTTACCTTGCCCACACGATCAGCTTTGGGATTCCCAGCCCCTTTATCCACACCAGCAGCTTGGCGTAACATATCACTAGCCGGCGGTGTCTTCAAAACGAACGTGAAAGAACGATCACTGAAAACGGTAATTTCCACCGGTATGATGCTGCCGGCCATGTTCGCCGTTTTGGCATTATAGTCCTTGACAAATGCCATAATATTCACACCATGCTGCCCTAACGCGGGTCCGATGGGGGGCGCCGGCGTTGCTTTGCCAGCAGGAATCTGCAACTTAATTAACGCTTTGACTTTCTTGGCCATTTATGCCCTCTCTACTTGCATGAAATCTACTTCTACCGGTGTTTCTCGGTTGAAAAACGAGACAATAATACGTACCTTACCCTTTTCCGGGGAAACCTCATCGACAACACCCGTAAAGTCCTGGAAAGGCCCGCTGGTCACACGCACCTTCTCGCCAACGTGGAATTCCACGCTGAATGTGGGCTCTGTGGACGCAATGCGAGTCATAATCTCCTCGACCTCTTCAGTCTCCAAGGGCACTGGACGATTGTCGATGCCGACGAAACCAGTCACGCCGGGCGTATTGCGCACGACAAACCAGGAATCATCGGTCAGGATCATTTCCACCAACACATAGCCGGGAAATACTCGTCGTTCCACCGGTGTCGGCTTACCATCTTTGAGGACCAACTCCTCCTCTGTAGGAACAATTACCTGAAAGACATAATCGTCCATCCCCATGGACTCAGCCCGATACTCCAGATTACGCTTGACCTTGTTCTCCATGCCGGAATAAGTGTGCACGACATACCAACGCGCTTGTGTGCGTCGTTCTTCTCTGGCCTTTTCCTCAGCAGAAAGCTCGACAGCAGGGGCCTCCTCTGAAGCGTCCTTCTTGGGCGATTCCTCGGCCAGGACATCATTCGGGCGCGATGCAGCCGTCGGCGCATTCTCTGCTAATTTAGATTCTTCTTGATGTTCTAATTTTTCAGACACTACATTATACTCCGGCGGCCCAGCACTGCTGCCCAATTACGATATTATCAATCTGAACAACTGGTCAAAAACCCAGTCTACACCACCAAGAAAAAAAGCCATAAGAATGGTCACGGCCAGCACGATGAGCGTCAAACGAATAGCCTCCTCGCGCGTCGGCCAAGTGACTTTAGACATCTCAGCGCGTACTTCTTTCAAGTAGCGCATCACGGCGCCTTCTCGTTTTTTCTGACTCACTGCCTTTGCCACGCCAAACGTTCCCTTCTCTATTTGATACCCAAGGAACCACCTTCGTTCAGGCCGTTCCGCTTAGTCGGCGCTTAACTTCTTCTCCGTTAAGCTGGTAATAAATAAGGCAGGCGAGGCAGGACTTGAACCCGCAACCTACGGTTTTGGAGACCGTTGCTCTACCAAATTGAGCTACTCGCCTTCACGCTACCAAAATCCCAAACTTACACACACTACTTCGTCTCGCGATGCAGCGTATGCTTGCGGCAACGCGGACAATATTTCATTAACTCCAACCGCCCCTGATCGTTACGCCTGTTCTTAAACGTGGTGTAATTGCGTTCTTTGCACTCTGTACAGGCTAACGTGACCACAATGCGAACACCTTTTTTCGCCATATTCTATCTACCCCATTATATTACGTTCACCGGGACAGGGTAGGCATGCCTACCCTGTCTCCAATGAAAGCGTTTTTACTCGATGATTTTAGTGATAACCCCGGCGCCAACGGTGTGTCCACCTTCGCGAATGGCAAAACGACTTCCTTCTTCCAACGCCACCGGCGCAATCAGTTTTACCTTCAAGTTCACGTTGTCCCCAGGCATCACCATCTCCACACCCTCCGGCAGAAATA
>WFQU01000055.1 GCA_015486845.1 Anaerolineae bacterium
CTGCTCAACACCAGCCCCCTTTCAGGGGGCTTCTTGGCGACGTAGCACGGGGATTTGACCCCCGTGCGCTCGGGCGAAGAATCCCGTCGATTAGAAGTTCAACTTCTCGCAGAAGTTGAACTTCTTTAAACGCATGTTGTTGTTGCCTGGAACGTTGTCGGCGTTTGGGATAGTTTTGCGCCAATCAGCCATGACATAACGGAGTCCATTTTTTGACTATTGTTTTTTTATCTACGTGCGCAGCCTGCGTTGATCTGCGTCCCATTTTTATTTTCAGAGGAGAAACAAAGCGTGTTATGCTAACCAAGAATATGAAAAAAGCGGTACTGTCCGCACCGCCGAAAGCGATCACACCAAAGGCATGCTTGGTCGCCACAGATGTCATCGATGCCGACCACCCGGCGGTGAAGGCACAAGCAATAGCCTTAACAAGCGGCCTCACGGCCCCGGCAGAAAAAGCAGAGAAGCTATTTTACTTCGTGCGTGACGCCATCATCTACAACTTTGCGCCACAGTTGCGAGACCGTTCTGATTGGCGTGCGTCGGCCACCTTAGCGCGAGGCCAGGGCTTCTGCCAGCAAAAAGCAGTGCTCTTGACAGCGCTGGCCCGGGCGGTTGGTATTCCCAGCCAGGTTGCATTCCAGCACTTGCGAGATGATAAGCTATTGGGCACGCGTTACGAGCCATACATGCCCGGCGGCATACTGCCTTTCCACGGTCTGTCAGTCCTTTATCTCGACGGGCGCTGGCTGTGGGAAGACGCCACGATAGACACAACGCTTTGCCGACGACGAGGATATCGGCCGGTGCGATTCAATCCGGTCGGCCACGCTCTATTGCCGTCCACGGATTTGGCAGGCAAACCACACTTTCACTTCCTGGAGCAGTTTGGCCCCTACCCCGATTTGCCCATAGCCATCAGCGACGCATTCATCGACCCCACCGGCTGGGAAGCGTGGGAAAAACTCGTGCAGCGCACACACGTGACGATGTAAAGTAAACACAATACGCAAAAGGAGATCAACATGAGATACCGACAACTGGGAAATTCCGGTCTCAAAGTATCAGTCATAGGCTTGGGAACGAACCGTTTTGGTTCTAAAGTCGATCAGGCTGGCGTCAACAATATGATCGATGCGGCAGTCGATCTGGGCATCAATTTCATCGACACGGCCGACATTTATACCGGTGGCAAGTCAGAGACAACGTTGGGCAAAGCATTGCAAGGACGCTGGGACAAATTCGTTTTAGCCACCAAGTTCGGTATAGCCACAGGAGACGGTCCCAACGAAAGAGGAGCTTCACGTTATCATATCGCGCAGGCTATCGAAGCCAGCCTGCGCCGGCTACATAGCGATCACGTCGATCTCTATTACGTGCACCGCTGGGATAACGAGACGCCCATCGAAGAAACCTTGCGCGCTTTAGACGACTTGATCCGATCCGGCAAAGTACGCTATTCAGGTGCGTCCAACTTTGCCACCTGGCAATTGGCCCATGCCAATCTCTTGGCCGAATGGCGCGGCTGGATCCATTTCGTAGCCCTGCAAGATCATTATCACATGCTGGAAAGAAACATTGAACAGGAAGCGCTGCCCTATTGCCAGGCCCACGGTGTGGGTTTTGTTCCCTATTTCCCGCTGGCCGGCGGCTTTTTGACCGGCAAATACCAACACAACGCCCCGGCTCCGGCTGGCTCGCGAGGGGAATCCAGCCAGTATGTGCAGCAATACATGACGGACGCCAATTACGACCGGATAGAACGCCTGACAGCCTGGGCTCAAGAGCGAGGACACGGAATGAACGAACTGGCACAAGCGTGGCTCTTAGCGCAGCCCGCGGTCTGCTCCGTCATTTCCGGCGCAACGAAATTAGAACACCTGTTCGACAACGCCAAAACCGCCGATTGGAACCTGACGGCAGAGGAAGTCACCCAAATCAACGCCATCCTGGACTGACAAACACACATTGCCCAAAAGCCCATGTTGGCTGCTTCACGCCAGCATGGGCAAATCATCGGGCAATGTGCTGGTCAACGCTTGTTCGTTACCGTCTTCGCCCCGTACCCATAACAGAGAACGTTCCGGCCACCAGAGCGCACGAGTTCCTAACGCAAACCAGAGCGCACGAACGGCATCTAAACTGCTTTCATCCCGCCAATAAAGCGGCACAGCCCAGTAATCATCACCCTGCTCACGCCAATAACAGTTCAAACCCATGGCAAAACGGTTGAAATCGTCTTCCGGCGAGAGGAGCACACCCAAGACATTTGTCCTGGGCGACACACGTTGATAATCGTAATCTTGCAACATCGTTCGCCAGGCCAACTGCCCCGGTGCCACTACAGCATCGGCAGAAACAGCAGCGTAGCTGAACCAACTGCGTCGGAAGAATGGCGCCAACAGCCTGGTAAACATACCAAAACGCCCCATGGCAATAGCCACCAACGGACGATCCGCTAATAGCCACAACTGTGCTAAGCGCAGCGCATCGATCAGTCGGTTGGCTCGGGCCGCGATTTTCACCACTTGTGGTTCCGTCGCTGCTAATTCAGCATACAAATCCGCCCAAGCGGTGGGCGTTTCAACAAAAAAGTGTCGCGAGACAATCCTCGGCACCTCCAAATCGGCTAATAAAGGCGCCACATCCCATTCTACGTCAACGGCGTAGGCGCCCAAAGTAGCCGCTTGACGCAACCTATGCAGGCGTTCCGTTTCACTACCGGTAAAATGGCCACCCTCCCGCACTGGCCGATAAGTAACCACGAATGGCAAAGGTGCGGCAGTCAAAAGTCGCGGCAAATCAAATCGCGCCATGAGGTCCAGCCGTATCTCCGCAGCAGCCACCTTCCCCGCTAGTGGCCGTGCCGCAGCTAAAATGCTTTCATCATTCTGTGCTCGTAATGAAACAATAATAGCATACACGATATTCCCTAATTAATTCGGCGCCGACCCACCATATAAGAGAAAAAGAGTGATGGCTGCTCATGGCAAGTCATCGCTCTTTTCAGCAACACCCGCTGGACAGTACAAAACCATTACGATTCGGGTTTTCCCTCGTCGGATGATTCAGTCGTCTCTCCTTCGGTGATGTCTTTAGTTGCCTTACGGAATTCTTTGATACTCTTGCCTACCGCACCACCCAGTTCCGGTAAGCGCCCCACGCCAAAAAATATCACTACGATCAACAAAATAATCAGCAGTTCAGGTACACCGACGTCCATGATCTATCTCCTTTCCTTCAACACACCGTTTGTGCTGTAATGATATATTTTTTCAGTTTTATCACTTAGGCTATGTCACCCAGATGGCTAACCTGGCCCATTCGCAGTCGGGCGGGTGCACACCATACGACTTGATTCATGGGGAATCTCACATTGTCGAATCAATGTAACAAAATGCAAAGAAGGACCCAACGAAGCAGGTTACTTTCTTCCACTGTCACTATTATCCCTCGTTATCCAAATCTACACATGCGAATTTGAAGTGGGAGCATGCTCAGTGGTAGGATTTTCATCCGTTCGGGATGCCTTTCGAAATTCACTGATGCTCTTACCAACAGCTCCGCCCAATTCCGGCAAACGCCCCACGCCAAAAAATATTACCACGATCAACAAAATAATCAGCAGTTCAGGTACTCCGAAACTTGGCATAACCAATCTCCTTTCGACTCAAGATTCTTGCCTGTTTCAATTATACAGCCGAACCAACAATTCGCAAAACAAGAACTATAGGCGCGTTTTTGCTTGATACAAAGGATGCTCAATCCATTCAGTAAGCATCTATTACTTATCTCCCTGTTTGCCCTCCCGGCGCGCGGAGTGAAAAGCTATTAGCCGGAAGCATTGCATCAGGACTTGGAAAGCGGCGACATATCGCCGCGATCCAAAAGAGCCGACATGAGCCCACAGCGCTGTTCGTCTCGCCCCGCCGGGTTGTGGTTGCGTGCTCGTTAGAACCAGGAAGCGAAGTAGGTTATTCAATTCTTTAGCCACCCTGCGCCGCTGCACTACTGCGTCAACTGATCATAAGGGGAGACTTCTCCCCCAAGCTGCACTGCGCTTGATGGCCCAGCGACTAAAAGTCGCTGCTACATCTGCAAAATCGCCCTACGGCGATTAGCAGGCAACCTGCGCAGGCAGGTTTCGCAGTTGTGGCAGCGATTTCTAATCGCCGGCCTGCGGTCTGCCTGTGCGGGCACGCAGACAGGCGCACCACAGCGGCTGAAAATGATGCGGCGGGCGTCAAGGTAACGACCTCTGCCAAGGGGCTGCTTAACACCAGCCCCCTTTCAGGGGGCTTCTTGGCGACGTAGCACGGGGATTTGACCCCCGTGCGCTCGGGCGGAGAA
>WFQU01000056.1 GCA_015486845.1 Anaerolineae bacterium
GTTCAACACCAGCCCCCTTTCAGGGGGCTTCTTGGCGACGTAGCACGGGGATTTGACCCCCGTGCGCTCGGGAGGAGAACGCTGTTGATTAGAAGTTCAACTTCTTCAAGAAGTTGAACTTTTGAAATAGGGCATCAGTGTTAATCGACGTTCTATTTTCCGGAGGAGAGGGTAGCCGAGGGCAATGCCCTCAGCCACCCTCCAGAGAAGTTTATTTTCAGGAGAGAATCTGTTACTAATTTCTTGACCATTGTTTTTTATCTGCGTGCGCAGCCTGCGTTGATCTGCGTCCCATTTTTATTTTCAGAGGAGTATTGTTGATGTATCTGCGGAAAAGCGTCTGGGCTGCTTTGCTCGTTTTCGTCGCCGCGGTGAGCGGAGCAACGACTTGGCAGCTTCTTCATATTGTTCACACTAATGATGGGCTGTTAGTTTTTTTACCCTTATTGCATTTGGGCTTGTTCTTTTGGGCTTTGAGCGCACTTTTGGCAGGAGGCATACAAATACTTTTCCATCCTAAAATATTGCGGCTGGGTGCTTCGATGCGGGAGGGTTTCTTTATTGCTTTGCTTCTCGTGCTCATCATTGTATTAGCACTTTCTGACTTGTTGAACTGGTTTTTTGTGTTGGGTTTTGCCCTGATATTTATTTTGGTGGATATTTTTCTTTGGTCGGGCTTGTTGGTAGCCGTGCCTAAACAGCCTGTCCGCAAGAGGAAGGCCGCCGCTAAGAAAAAATAGATGTTATAAACGCGATGTGGGTACAAGTATCCGCAAGCATCGATGATTGGAGAGAAGAACACCGCAGCGGATGAAAATAAGATCAGCGTGCATCAGCGTTTATCAGCCCCCTTTCAGGGGGCTTCTGGCCACGTAGCACGGGGATTTGATCCCCGTGCGGTCGGGCGGAGAACGTCGTCGAATAGAAGTTCAACTTCTTCAAGAAGTTGAACTTCTGAAACACAGGGGTCTTCGTATTGCCAGCGTAACATATTTTGAGATCAGCGTTCTATTTTTCGGAGGAGAGGGTAGCCGAGGGCAATACCCTCGGCTACCCTCCAGAGAAGTTAATTTTCAGGGAAGGAAGCAGGTCTATGCTATGGCAGGACAACTGCACAGACGCAACGACAGACTGAGAGGCAAAAAGCGCGCCGTGGCGCAGCAAGATGATCGCGTGCCGCCGGGCCAGGTGGTTACCGAACGGTTCCCTGTATTGCACGAAGGCGATTTACCGCACATTAAAATAGCACAATGGCGGATCCGGCTTTTTGGCCTGGTCACGGCGGAACGCGTTTTCGATTGGGCATCGTTTCGGGCTCTTCCGTCCACCAGCATTAAAGCTGATGTGCATTGCGTGACCCGCTGGAGCAAATTGGACACAGTTTGGTCTGGCGTGGCCACGCGCGATTTAGTGCAGGCAGTGACCCCATCGCCCTCCGCCCACTATGTTTTGGTGCACGCGGCCGGCGGTTACACCGCCAACTTGGAATTGGGCGCCTTTTTAGCAGCGGACGCATTGTTCGCCTGGGCGTTCGACGGACAGCCGCTATTGCCCCAGCACGGCTGGCCGCTACGTCTGGTCGTGCCGGGACGCTATTTCTGGAAGAGCGTCAAATGGGTCGATGGCGTGGAATTCCTGGCCGAGAACCGTCCTGGCTATTGGGAGGAACGGGGCTACCACATGGTGGGCGATCCATGGCTGGAGGAACGTTTTGGCTGGTAACCGGTTGGGAGTGCCCACATGGCAATTGACGCCCATCTCGATGGCGGAACGGCAACGTCTCTGGGCGGTTCAGGAAACGCTGGGCGTGCCGACGGCGGCGATGTTGACTCTAGCCGGCTGGCAGGGTGCTTGCTTCATCCGGCACTGGCTGGGCGGTGATCTAACCGATGTGCCGTTGTTACTTTTGGCTGGGCCGGGACGCATCGGCGCTATCGGTTTGATGGCCGGACGCCATTTACACAGTTGGGGCGCGGAACTACAGGTGATTCTGAGCATGATGCCGGAACAATTACACGCGACGACAAAACAAGCGTTAGCATCATTATTGGCGGTTGGCGTGCCAGTGACGCCGTTGGAGAGCGGTTGGGAGCTGCCCGCCGCCGACTTGATACTGGATGCTTTGTTGGGCAGCGGAGAACAAAGCGCTCCGAGCGGCGATAGTACCCAATTAATCCGCTTAGCCAATAGCCACCCGGCCGAAATTGTTAGCTTTGATCTGCCCAGCGGCTTAGAACAAGCTGCTGGTGACGTTTTGCCGATCCAGGCTGCGGCCACGCTGACCTTTGACTGGCCGTTGGATTTATTGACTTCTCCGGCGGGGCGCGCCGCGGCCGGGGAGTGCTATCTCGCCGATATTGGCCTGCTGCCGGAAGCGTGGGGCCAGGCTGATCTGCCAATTACGTCACCGGCGTTCCCTTTAGCTAAGACGACGCCGGTCCGTTGGTACAGTGAAGAAACAGGATTGTAGGAAGTGTCGCAGCATGAGCAAGCGCATTGACGAAAATGTCAAAGCTAAGTTAGAGCGATTACCTAAAGAGCCGGGCGTTTATCTGATGCATGACGCCGGTGGCAAAGTCATTTACGTGGGCAAATCGGTTAATCTGCGCGCCCGGGTGCATAGCTATTTTCACGCTTCTACTCAGCACGATGCCAAGACAAGGCAGTTGGTGAGCAAGATCGCCGATATTGACTGGATCATCGTCAGCAACGAAGTGGAAGCACTGATCCTGGAAAATTCGCTCATCAAGCGCTACCAACCTCATTACAACATCCAGCTCAAAGATGACAAACAATATCCTTATATCAAAGTGCACTGGCAAATGCCTTTTCCCAAAGTAACCATGACACGGTACGTGATTTCCGATGGTGCTCGTTATTACGGCCCTTATACTTCTGCCTGGAGCGTGCGCCAAACTTTGGAAGGCCTGCGGCGCGTGTTCCCCTATCTTTCCTGTGACCGCAAAATCACCGGGCAAGATAGCCGGGCTTGTCTCTATTATGACATCAAACAATGTGCCGGACCGTGTATCGGTGCCATTGACCAGGCAGCGTATCGGGAAATGATCGATCAGCTTTGTCATTTTCTGGAAGGGGATAGCGAATCCGTGCTGGAACAGTTGCGCCAGAAAATGCAGACTGCCGCCGACCGCTTGCAATTTGAGCTGGCTGCTACCTATCGCGATCGCCTTGCCGCCGCGGAACGAATCGCCCAGCAGCAACAAGTCGTGGCGCAAAAAGGCACCGATATGGACGTCATTGGCTTGGCCAACGATGATGGCGATAGCTGCTTGCAGATCTTTTTCGTACGACATGGCAAATTGCTGGGCCGGGATTCTTTTACCCTCACCAATACCAGCGGCGAGATAGAAAGCAACATTGTCAGCTCTTTTTTGACGCAATTTTACGATCAGGCCGCCCATATTCCGCCTCAGATCCTTTTGCCAGTACTGCCAGGGGATGCTGCCGTGATTGAGAAGTGGCTCTACCAACAACGACAGGCGAAAGTCCAATTGCGGGCACCCCATCACGGGCCTAAACGGGATTTGTTGGAACTGGCGCAGCGCAACGCCGCCGAGACTTTGGCGCGGCTACAGGAACAATGGCAGCGGGAAGCGCATCGGCAAACGGAAGCTGTGGCCGCTTTGCAAGAAGTGTTGGGTATGGCTGTTCCTCCCAATCGCATCGAAGGATATGACATCAGCACGTTGCAAGGCAGCAATAGCGTCGGCTCCATGGTGGTCTTCCAGCGCGGCGTGCCGGAGAAAAGCCATTACCGGCGCTTTCATATTCAATCAGTGCAGACCACCGGCCGGCCTGACGATTATGCATCCATGGCCGAAATGCTCAGCCGCCGTTTTCGCCGGGCCGTCGCAAGCCAGCAGGATCAACCGGGGCAGGAAAGCAACGTGCGGGAGAAAATGTGGCGCTTGTTGCCAGATCTCGTGCTCATCGACGGTGGCAAGGGACAGTTGGGCGTGGCGGTTAAAGTGTTGCGGCAATTCGGGCTGGAAGATCAGGTGACTGTTTTGGGGCTGGCGAAACAGCGAGAGGAGATTTTCTTACCCGGTCGGGCAATACCGTTGCGCCTATCGTTGGATTCTCCCGCCTTGCGCCTTTTACAGCGGGTGCGGGATGAAGCGCACCGTTTTGCCATCACATTTCAACGCCAGACCCGACGTAAACGAGGCTTAGCATCCAGCTTGGACGCGATTCCTGGCATTGGCCCCCGGCGCCGTCAAGCATTGTTACGCCGTTTTGGATCAGTGGCAGCAATTCGCGAAGCACCGCTGGACGCACTTTCTGCCGTGCCTGGCATGAATCGTGCTGTGGCCCAGCGTCTCAAAGAGGAACTATTATGAGCATTGCAGTTGACGATCTGAAAGATTTGCCGTTATTTGCTGACTTTAGCGAGGATGTGCTGAATGAGTTGGCCCGCGTCGCTAATGAGGTGGTTATCCCTGCCGTCCAAGATGAAATGATTGTGCTGGATCCGCGCCGTCCTGTGACGTATATCTACGTGATTATTGACGGCAATGTGCGGGCTACCTGGTATCCGCCGGCCCAGAGCGACTTGCCTCAGTTGGGCTGGTCCCGCCCTTTAGCGATCGGAGATGTGCCTTGCCACAATGAAATATTGCTCAACCGTCCCTGCACCACGCGTGTTACGGCAGTTGCCAACAGCCGACTGATCACTTTCGATCTGCGCACTTTTTCTCAACTGCTGACGAGATATCCGCTGCTGTACGAGAGACTTTTGCCCTCGAAACGCATCAGACGGCTGCGCGCTATGCCGTTACTCATGAACGTGCCTGACGCCATGTTACTCTGGGTGAACCATTTTGTCAGCGAGCGAGAATTGGCCGCTGGGGAAACGTTGGTCGGCGATGTGGAACACCCTACGCTTTGGATGATCGACAGCGGGCAGTTGCAGGTTTTGCCGGCGCTGGCCAAACCAAAAAAAGAAATATTAGCCGGCCCTGGGTTCTATTTCCCGGATGCGCCTCTGGTTGTAGGACATTTCCGCACAGTTTATAGTGGTGAAGCTAAAGTGAAAACAAGGCTCTTTGGCCTGCCCATGGACGTGGTGGAGCCGTTACAGCGTTACCTGCCAGTGCTGTCGCATCGCCTCTACGATGTCGGCATGACGTTATCTCCGCCCCAACGTTCTCCTCAGGTACACACTATCCCGGAGGCGCCGATGCTGCCCCCCGCAACGAAACGCGCGCCGGCAGCGCCAGCATCCTTTCAATCTGTCAATTTGCCCGACATGATTCGGCGCGCTTCTGTTTTTGCGAACTACTCCGATGAGGCCTTGCAGTTACTGACTGGCTTCTTTGTCTGGCAATATGTGCCCCAGGATTTAGTCGTGGTGGCACAGGGCAGCCGTGATCACGCGTTGCGCATCTTGTTGGAAGGAAATGCTTTGTTGCGCTCGTTAGATGCGCTTGGGCGTGCTCGTCCGAGATCATACTTATCGCCGGGCAACGCCATCGGCCTGGAACAATGGCAAGGCGGTACGTCTTACGATGTTTCTGTGGAAGCGGTTATGCCTTCCACTTGGCTGACTATCAGCTACCAGGATTTCGAAAAAGCGGATCTGATTTGGCAGCAGCGGCACCGCCATCACTGGTGGCAGCGTAGAGCGGTCGCTAACAAAGATTTGTGGCAGATGTTAAACTTTCCGTCCGATTTTTCTTTTCTTGCTGCGCACAAGAAGAAACAGACGACAGGGAAAAAATGGTGGCATTTACGCTATAACGAGAAAATTATCTGGCAAGGGCGCGCACACATTATCTTCTTGTTGACTAAGTTGGTCGATGTATTTCTTGGCATCGCCTTTATCTTCTTGCTCATTTGGTTTATGATACGCATTAGCCAAATGTCGTTGCCATCCTGGTTTTGGGTTGGATTGATGGCCATGTCAGCGTTGCTATTTATGATTCTTCTCCTCGCCACACTTATCGACTATTACAATGATACCTCTTTACTGACTGACCAGCGTGTCTTAGGTATTAACCGTACTTTACTCAAGGCTGACCGCCGGCAAGAGATCGCCTTGAACCGGGTGCAGGATATCAACGTCGCTATCGACTTTGCCGGACAATTCTTTGATTACGGTACCGTGCGTATTGATACGGCAGCCACACAAGGCAGTGTACTGTTTCGGAATATTCCGCATCCTAATATCATTGCCGGCGAGATCCGTGCCCAAAAGGCTACGATCAGAGCACAGCAGGTCGCCGCGCGGCAAGAGGCAGTGCGAGAAGAGCTCACACAGCGCATCAAGAGAATCTTTTTGCCTTTGGCGCCGCAGCAAGTCATTCCCGATCAATGGCAGCCTTCCAATTACTATCCTTCACGGTGGCTGCAGCAGGCCTGGCGGAAAACAGTGGGCGTTATTGCCTGGCCTTTTCGCTTTCTATCCAAAATCGGGCATGGCTTTTTCGGCTTTTTAGTGAAGCTTTGGCGGTTGTTCCTCTGGTTGCCGGCTTGGTTGATTGCCGTGCTCAACGGAAAGAAGCCGCCACTTTTGTCTAAACAACCGACTATTCAACAGACCACTAAGAAACATGTCTCGCCGAAACCATGGCGGATCTTTGCCACCGAGTGGCAAGAGGGAGATACTTATTTTTGGCGAAAAACGTATATTAACCTGCTGGAACGCGCTGGCGTGTGGTTTCTTGTCTTCATTATCATTGTTTCGTTAGATGTCTGGACTAGAGCATTTATTTTGTCACACAAGTGGGGCTTGATCATATCGGCAATTTTTACCCTGTTATCCTTTGGTAAATTGCTGTGGGAGGTAGATGATTGGGGCAACGATCGCTATATTCTGACGAAGACTGAGATTATCGACGAGGAAAAAACGCCGTTATTGCAAAACTTGACTCGCAAAAGTGCTTCTTTGGACAAAGTGCAAAATCTTTCTTCGGAGATGGGCTCTTTATGGGAGAGAATACTCCGTTATGGCACTGTGCGCATCCAGACGGCTGCCCAAGAAGGGTCTATCACTTTTGTAAAAGTGCGCCGTCCGGGCGAAGTTCAGCAGATCATCTCCAAACGGTTAGATGAATTCCGGCGGGCCCAGGCAAAACGGGAAGCGGACGAACAGCGCCACATTATTTTGGACGGCATTCAAGTCTACGACGAAATACGTTTTGGTAAAGAAGATAAACCGAATCAGCCCTGAATGGTTTTACGTCGCACCATGTGCCACGTTGCCTATTGCTCGCCTGGATGAAAGTGGCGGGACATAAGATGTGATTATAGTTGTGTTCGGGTTATGTTTGTTAGCCCGCCGGTTGGGACGCAGCGTGATGATCTCCACGTGAGGTTGTTTGGTTGTTGATTGTGCCCTGTCTATCTCGACAATTTGCCATAATGTTGGCATATCCTGTTCTGCGAAGTGGGTATAGTTGGTCTTTGGCCGGGGTCTTAGTTTGTCGCCCGGATATTTACATCCGGGCGACGCGGGTCAATCTAATGGCAAGGTGATTTTGTTTGCGCTGTCTGACGCTATAATTCTACTTTGGGTAAGTCATGCAATGCCTGTTGAATTTTCTCTTCGGGATAAGCGAAATCCTCCAGATTGCCGGCGAAATAGGCATCGTAAGCAGCCATATCGAAGTGTCCATGCCCGCTGAAATTGAATAGAATTGCTTTCTCCTGGCCGGTTTCTTTTGCTTTCAATGCTTCGTCGATCACCGCTTTGATCGCGTGGGCTGTCTCCGGCGCTGGAATAATGCCTTCCGACCGGGCAAATTGCACGGCGGCGGCAAACACTTCGTTCTGGTAATATGCTCGGGGCTCGACCAATCCGGCTTTTACCAAAGAGGAAATGATGGGTGCCATGCCGTGGTAGCGTAAACCTCCAGCATGGATTCCCGGCGGAACGAACGTATGCCCCAAAGTGTGCATCTTCATAATCGGCGTCATCTTGCCCGTGTCACCAAAGTCGAATTCGTACAGCCCTTTGGTCAAAGTGGGGCAAGACTTCGGTTCTACAGCAATAAATGATGTTTCTTTGCCGTTTTGCAGCCGTTCCCGCATGAACGGCAACATGATGCCGCCGTAGTTCGAGCCACCGCCGACACAGCCAATGACGACATCGGGATAATCCTCGAACTCTTTGAAAGCCTCGATGGCTTCTGTGCCAATGACGGTTTGGTGCAGCAAGACGTGGTTCAAAACGCTGCCTAACGCGTAGTTCGTGCCTTCGGTAAGAGCCGCTTCTTCTACCGCTTCGGAAATCGCCATGCCCAGACTACCGGTAGAATCGGGGTCAACAGCTAAAATAGCCCGGCCGGATTGCGTTTCATTGGATGGGCTGGGAATGACTGTCGCGCCCCAGGCCTGGATCATCGAACGACGATACGGCTTTTGCTGGTAGCTGACTTTCACCATGTATACTTTAACTTCCATGTTGAAAAGTTGCCCGGCCAATGCTAATGCCGAGCCCCACTGGCCGGCGCCGGTTTCCGTTGTCAGCCGGTTGATACCAGCCTGTTTGTTGTAATACGCCTGCGCCACCGCAGTGTTTGGCTTGTGGCTGCCGGCAGGGCTGACTCCCTCGTATTTGTAGTAAATGCGCGCTGGTGTGCCTAATGCTTTTTCCAGCCTACGTGCTCGATATAATGGCGTCGGCCGCCAAAGCGAATAAATTTCCCGTACTGGTTCAGGAATAGGGATATATCGTTCTTTGCTCATTTCTTGCTCGATCAATGCCATGGGGAAAATTGGCTTCAAATCGTCCGGCGTCACCGGCTTCAGTGTTGCTGGATTGATCACTGGGGCCATGGCAACAGGCATGTCAGGCAAGATATTGTACCAGCTAACAGGAATCTTGCTTTCCGGTAAATAGATTTTTGTTGTGTCCATCGTTACCTTTCTCCTCTCTGAAAATAAAATGGGACGCAGATAAACGCAGGCTGCGCACGCAGATAAAAAACAATGGTCAAAAAATGGACTTCGTCATGTCATGGCTGATTGGAGCAAAACTATCCCCAACGCCGACAACGTTCCACGCAACGACAACATGCGTGGTCAATTTTCATTCGCTGTGATGCGCCATAGGCCCATGCCGATTCCTCTCTGAAAACAACTCTGAAAATAACTTTTTTAGATTAGGCCGGTCTGTGACCCGCCGTTGTCCAAGTAAAACCTGCTGCATCAATAGATGCAAGCTGTTGCCGGAGTGGCTTTCATTTGTTGTGGTGTCCCTGTCTGTGCGGGGCACGTAGACAGACCGCCGGCACAATAACAACGCATCTAACCCTTGTGATACAAACGATACTTATTGAGAATAAAACAAGGCGCAGCACATAAATCAGTGCTACACACCATTGTCACACTAACTTAACAAAAAAAACATTGCAGGCTCAGTCGAAATGCGCCACTAACTTGGGTAACACGCGCTGTTTTGGCTTGAAGCCAGTAATACGCTCGACTACTTGCCCGTTCTTAATGAGTAATACTGTTGGCAACCCCATAATGCCGTAACTGCCTACAACCATCGGGTTCTCATCCGCATTGAATTTAGCTAATACAACTTTCCCCTCATATTCGTCGGCGATAGATTCCAGGATGGGATCTAATCGTTTACAAGGCTGGCACCAATCTGCCCAAAAGTCTACCATTACTGGAATAGGGGAACGCAAGACTTTCTCTTCGAAATTAGTATCTGTGACAACAAGATGATTATCCATTTCGTTCACAACTCCTTACCCGTTGAATCGCAGCCATCATAACGAGGGAGCAAGGAACTGTCAAATCGATTGCCGTCGTTTGCTGCGTTATGGGCTGGCACGGAATCAGGATCTTCACACTAAGCGACTCGCAATCGTCGTTATAGGTTGCTAAATTCGCCCTAATGGATTACTGGAGGGCGTCGGAGGATGGTTTAGCCCATGTAGGTGTAGTCTCCAAGCGCCCAATCCTTGAACCCGTTTCTGTAGGCAGTGTCATATTTAGATTGCTGGCAATTCTTGCTGCGATTTACAATCGCTGGCTGGTGCGGACGTTGGTCTTACAATTGCGCCGTCGGCCGGATGTAAATGGGGGCGATGGCGTGAGACGCCGGTAAACCGCCCCGCGTGGCAATCTCCGCTGCCCGCTCCGCTAAGTAGCCTGGCCGACGCGCACAATCCGCCGGTGAGCCGATCCGTTCCGGCAGAATGTTGCCGGCCAGCAATGCTGTTCGGACCGCCGTATCGATCTCTCCGCAAAAGAAAGTCTCGTCCGTTTGGGGCCGGGACAGCAGGTCCGCGGGGAAGCCGATTTCCGGCGGGGCCAGCAGGTTATCCGGGCCGCGGCGGTAAAACGCCCAAACCAGCCGTTTCCGTCCCGCTTGCAGCAACGCACAGAGCGGCCGTTCCTCCCGGCGCCAGGCATAAGCAATGATGTCTAACGTCGGCACCGGCACGATGGAAATGTGCCGGGCCAGGGCAATCCCCTTGGCTAAACTGATCCCGATGCGCACGCCGGTGTAAGAGCCGGGGCCTTGCGCTACAGCCAGGAGACGGACCTCTTCCCAGGAAACTTGTGCCCTCTGCAACATCGCAGCCAACCGGGGCGCCATTTCTACGGTGTGACGCTGGTCACTCTGCCAGCTGTTTTCAGCTATCAGTTCTGCCTGGCTGCTATTGTAAAGGGCCACGCCGGCCCAGCGCGTCGCGCTATCGATGGCTACAATCAAAGTCATATCCTTTTAACTGTCGCAATAATTCGACCGCCTGCCGGCCGTAAGCCGTAAAATGCAGCCAGCGCTTGTTCTCTCCGGCCGGTTCGATGTCCACCTGTAAATGTTCCGGTGGCAAATAGGCTTGCAGCCGCTCCGCCCACTCAATGACCACGACGCCCTCTTCCCCCATCCATTCATCTAAAGCGAGGATAAAAGTCTCAACACCGTCCGTACCCAAACGATAACAATCCACGTGGAAAAAAGGGAAGCGGGCGTGGCGATATTCGTTGAGTAAAGTGAAAGTCGGGCTGGTTACCGGCTCGGTAACGCCCAAACCGCTGGCCACGCCCTGGGCAAAGCGGGTCTTGCCGGCGCCTAACTCGCCGTACAAAGCGATGACACAGCCTGGCCGGGCTATCCGTCCTATTTGGATAGCGATGGCAACGCTCTCTGCTTCGCCGCGACAAAGGCAGCATCTTTGCAGGGTCGGTTCGGCAAAGCGCATGGTGCGTCAGGGCTCTCTATAGGCGATAACGCCCAATGTGCCGGGGCCAACGTGCACACCCACGGCCAGGCTCAAATCTGACGTGTAGAATTCCACTGGCTGCAAAATACTCCTGGCTAATTCGGCCACGACGGTCAGCTCTTCTGGACTGTTGACAGCTTGCACGGCCACGTGCACACCGCCATCACCTTGATCCAACCGCTCCGCGACAGTTTCCACCAAGCGTCGCAGCGCACGTTTGCGCCCGCGGGCTTTTTCCAGCGCCGCAGTCAATCCGTTGTCGACATACAAAATAGGCTGTATGCGCAACAGCGTGCCTAAGAACGCCGTCGCCGTGCCAATGCGTCCGCCCCAACGCAAATAGTCCATGGTGCGCGGCACTAAATGCACTTGCATCCGCTTCTTGACCAGGTCTGCTTCTTCCACCACCGCTTCCAAATCACCCCCGGCAGCGGCTTTGCGGGCAGCGGCCAATGCGACAAAGCCTAATCCCATCGCCGTAGAAAGGGAGTCGACGACACGTACCGGGATCTTGCTTTGCGCAGCAGCCGCCTGGGCTGCGCCCACAGTGCCGCTGAGCTTGCTGGAAATGTGTACCGAAACAATGCTGTCATACTTGTCGGCCAGTTCCTCGTATAATGCTGTGAATTCACCCACAGAAGGCTGGGACGTCGTAGGCAGCTCTTTGTTTTGTTCTACGCGGCGATAAAACTCTGCCGGAGTAATGTCGATACCATCCCGGTAACTCTCCTGACCAAAAATCACCTTCAGGGGGATAACATGAATGTCGTGTTGCTGCACCAGCTCCGGGGAGAGCGTAGCCGTACTATCCGTCACAATGGCTATTGTCAAGTCGAACCCCTTTCTGTAGCGCATAATCGGCAACGTGATGCCGATAACAGCACTACATTGGTTATCACCATTCTCTCCCAAACGCTCTGATAGGCCGGCACGTTAACTCTGTGCCGCCTTCTTTTCAATCTCCAACAGCATTCCCAATGCTTTATTGATCACATCTGTTTCGGCGCGAGCCGTGCGCATGCGTTGTTCTGCAATCGTTTCCTGCAATTTCCACAACTGCTTAAGATGCTCTTCATGCAGCGCAATGGTATCGCTCAGCACCTGGATAGATTCAGCCAATGTCGTCCGCTTGCGTTCTTGGTCGTCTTCGAACTGTTGTTGCCGCAAAGCTTGACGCTCTAATCTTTTCTCCACTTCACTTTGCTGTTCTTCGATCATTTTCTTGTAGCGTTCTTCGGCCAGTCGCTGGAATTCGGCTACCTGATCCTGATCGCGGCGCAATCCTTCTTGCCACCGCTTGATCTCCGCGATGGCCGTCTCGGCCCGTTGGGTCGTGATTTGCATTGCTTGATGTTGTTGGCTGTATGTCTTGAATTTAGCCATCATATCAGAGATGGTTTCCTGCCAAACCTCCTCGACTTTCTGGCGCTGGCTCAACCGCATTTGATAATCATCGTGGAATTTAGCTATCTGCCGGCGCAGATCGGCAGCCAAAGTTTTCATGTCGTCATTAGTCGCTTCCTGCCGGGTGATCCGCAACTCGGCACCCGAGAGCTTGCCCCGCATTTCTTCTAAGCGACGGAAAATCTCCACATTTTCCTCTTGTAACTGCACAACGCGTTGGTGATCCTGATGTCTTTGCTCGGTTAAATAAGGAAGCGACCGAATCTTCTCGCCCATCTCTTTATTGAATTGTTCGGAGCTTTGCTTCAACTGGGTCAACTGCTTGCCCAGCCGCTGATCCTCCGCTTTGCGCAAATTAACCTCTTCCTGCAACAGCGAAACTTTGTTCAACTCCTTGCGCAATTCGTTGATGGCGCGACTATTATTATCCTGATAACTACGGTACAGTTGTTGTACATCTTGCAATCGCTGGTTCAATTCGGCCTCGAAGTGTTCCATTTGCAGTGCGATGTCTTTGCGTAATTGTTGCTGCGTCTCCACAAACCGATCTTGATCCACCAACTGAGAACGCAAATTGGCCAAGTTTCCCTCTAATGTCTTGATAAAATGTGCATTTTGCTCCAACTCATGGCTTTGCGCTTCGATTTTCTGCTGTAATTCCTCAATGACTTTACGGTCGCGGCGGCGTTCCTCGTCCAGCCAACTCACCATTTGCGTGATTTGATTGACATCCATACGCTGTTCCTCTCAATCCGTTTCAGATGATGCTTATTCCCCTGATTGACGTCGGAGTCTCGGCCCGATCTTGCTGCAAACAACGAGCATGCTCTCTGATGAAAGTTAAGGGTTATACCTGTCCGGCGGTAGCAAACAGGCGCCACGCGTGACAGACACCTGTTATTATACTTTAGCGAAAGCTTCCCCGCAATTGGCCACCCGACAGGGCTGCCCGGGACAACCGGTTCAAGTTCAGGCGCTGGTGACCTGGGCGAAGACCCGGCGGAAATTACCGCCCAAGATCGCTTTAATGGCCGTCTCATTGTAGCCCCGGGCCATCAGTCCCGCCGTAATTCCCGGCAAACGGCTGGCATCTTCCAACCCTTGCGGCGCCATAGTCCCCATACCGTCGAAATCGGAGCCTAACATTACATGGTCGGCACCGATTAACTTGACCATGTAATCGATATGATCCAGCACGTCCAGCACGGAAGCATTCTCCTTATCCTGGCGCAAAAACGGAGGCACATAAGTGACCCCGACGGCGCCGCCGTTAGCGACGATGGCTTGCAATTGTGCATCGGTGAGATTACGTTGGTGATCGTAAACGGCTGTCGCATTGCTGTGTGAAGCGATAACCGGCTGTTCGCTCAGCGCCAGCACGTCACGCACGCCGGCCGGCGCTAAATGCGAAACATCCAGCACAATGCCTAACCGGTTGCACTCGGCCACCAAGGCGCGGCCAAAGTTCGTCAGCCCGCCGCCGCTGATACTTTCCTTGACGCCG
The DNA here is from genome assembly GCA_015486845.1 of Anaerolineae bacterium. Taxonomy (GTDB): domain Bacteria; phylum Chloroflexota; class Anaerolineae; order JAADDB01; family JAADDB01; genus WFQU01. The sequence goes on from WFQU01000056.1 coordinate 14,116, forward strand.
TCCGCTGCCTCGTTGCGGAAATTCCAGGTCAGCGTGATTAAACGGATGCCGAGGCGGTGAAACATGCGCAGTGCTGGTAGACTACCGGCCAACGGTTCCGCCCCTTCGAAGCTGAGCATGCCGGCCACAGCGTGGTCGGCAAAGGCTACGTCCAAATCGGCGGCTGTCGTAGCCAACCGGAAATCGTCATTGGCAGCCACTTCGCGGTGAAAAGCATCAATGGCTTCCAGTGCGTAGCGGGTGGCGTCAGCATAGCGTGCTGGCGGTGTCCAGACTGCAAAGACTTGTCCGGTCACATTTCCTTCGTGTAGCCGCGGCAGGTCGATCTGCCCGCTTTCGCTTCTTTCTCCTAAACGCCTTTTGCCGGCCAGCACGTCCAGCAACGTGTCGCAATGCGCATCGCAGACCAGTGAACTCTTGTGCAGTGTCATAGCATCTATCATTCCGTCAACCTTTCCGGGCAAAAAAACAGCCAATTGATTGTATAATACCCTGGACGACACGGCTTTGCTGGTGCAAGAGCAACGACCGGTCACCTCCCAAAAACCCCATCTCTAAAATCACAGCTGGTATTTTAGCGTTGATATAACGGAATGCATAATAGCGCTTCATGTCACGGCTAATAGTGTTGGCAGACCATGAGAGACCCGTGGCAGCGCTGTATTGTTCTTGCAAACAAGCCAAGAATAGGTCTTCTTCTCTTTTAGCTTGGTCGTAACTGCCGTGCCAACGAGCCGCTTTGAAACCGCTGCGCTCGATGCAGGAATCGCTGTGCAAGGAAAGGAAAAGATCCGCTTGAATTTGGTCCAAGCGCTGGTCATGCTCCTGTAATAGCTGCACGGACGCGCCATGTTCTTGCAGCGCTTGGTTGACTCGTCGGGCAATTTGCCAGTTCACGTCCACTTCGCGCAATCCGTCGGGACAGACTGCACCGGAGTCATAGCCATGATGACCGGATAAAAGCGCTATGCTGTGGCCGGCGAGGGCGCTTTCAAACCGTCGGGCGTTGGCGGAGGCCTGGGCCCACGCAGCTGTTCCCTGCGCAGCAGGCTGTCCGCCGGCGGAGTACAGCAACACGGCACTGACGATCAAGAAGAGTGCAAGAAACATGCCCGCTACCAACAAGGCGTCGCTGCCGCGATCACCGGCTGGATTCTCCATCACTTTCCCCCGTTAAACGTCATGGGATCATCACGGCTGGACTTGCACAAAGCGATCACTGCGCACCTGGAAGATGTAAATCATTGGGTTCCGCAAATCGCCGTTGGCGTCGTACTGCACTTCGCCCAACATGGTCTGCATTTTCAATTGGTGCAACGCGGCAATGACTTGATCTGACCGGATAGACTTCGCTTTTTCTGCCGCTGCAGCCAACACTTGCATGGCCACATAGCCGTTCACCGAGTAAGTATCCGGGTTGCGATATTCCACCGCCTGGTAGCGGGAAATCCAGGCCGTGGTTGCGACCGCTTTGGGGCTGGGGGCAAACGCGCTCAAGTAAATGCCGTCCGCTTTGCCGTCCGCATTATCGATGGTCGCAGCCAGGAAAGCGCCGTCGCTGGCTAAGAAAGGCAGTTTCACCCCGGCATCGACCAGCGCAGCCCGCAGATAGGGTGCTTCGATTTCGTAGCCGGCGTAGAAAATAGCGTCCGCTGCCGACGCTTGCACCTGTGTCACTTCGCGGTCATATTTCCCTTGACCCTCTTTTACCTGGATTTGCAGTGCGACCCGCGCTCCTAAGGGCCGTAACGCTTTGGTGATCTCCGTGGCCAAGCCGATGCCGTAAGGGGTATCATTATGCAAAATAGCCACGTTCTTGGCACCTAATTTTTGCACTAAGAAAGCCGCGTCCACTTTGGCCTGCACGCCGTCATTGGCGTTGATCCGGAAGAAGTTGCGGTAGCCCCGATGCGTGAGCGAAAGTTCTGAGGCAGTCGGCGTGATGACAACGAGGGACAAATCTTTGTAAACCGCCATGGCCGCCAAAGTTTGGCCGCTGTTGTAATGGCCGATGACGCCCAAAACCGGTTTGCCGGCCTGCACCGCCGCGGTGACCTGCTGGGCTGCTGCTACCGCCGCATCGTCATCCGATTCGTCGTCCAAAGGAACGATTTGCACCGGCCGACCCAGAATGCCGTGGGCACGATTCAGCTCCGCCGCGGCCAACCGCGCCCCGCCGACCACCGTCTGGCCGCCGTTGGCCTGGAAGCCGCTAAGCGGTGCGGCAACATAGACGATAACCGGCTTACCTTTGGGCTTGCCAGCGCCACACCCGGCTAACGGCAGCAACAACGCAATGAACAAAAGTAAGTGTATGATGCGTTTGATGGACAAAGTTCAGTGCCTCTCTTTGATAAATACGTTTATGCTGTGATGTCAGGCCGGCCGGTGAGCGTACATTTGCTGGATGGTGTCGCCGATATCCTGCAACGCTTTGACCTCTCCCTCGATTTCGCGGCCAATTTGCTCCGCCCGGCTTGATTCAACCTGCCGGTTGCCGATGAGCAACATCTGCGAATAGACCGTTCCCAAGGCAGCCAACGAGTGCTCCAGTTGCAAATCGGCTCTTTCCATTAAATCATCCAGCCGTTCCAGCGTTTGCCATTGTTCTTGTAGCGATTGCAATGTTTTGCGTATCTCTATAGCTACTGATTGGTTCGTTTCCAACGCCAATCTGCTTTGCAGATCGTGTATCTCTTCCGGCACCCGGTGACGATCCTTGCGAATGATGTCATCTCGTCGATAAGTCTGCACCCGTAACGCCAAGGTGAAAATGTGGGCGATCCAATCATCCACGCCGGCCACGGTCTGTTGCAGCCTGTCCCGTAACATGCCTTTGCGTTGACGGCTCAGGATGCGATTGATGCGCTGGTGATAGGACAAAGCTTGATCAACTTTGTCGCGCAAAGTACGATCCTTGATTTGCCCCGGGTTGAATCGTTCCTGAAAGAGCATGTTCACCACATTGGCTGTGTCCTCCTGATCCGTGAGGCTGCTGACGACAATGGCAATGATACCGATCACTGCTACAGCCCCCCATCCCCAAAGCGGCCAGATGGCAAAAGGGTGGGGATAAAAAACGGTCAGAAGCATGGCCATTGCGAGTAAAGCGGCGTTTTCCCAGCGCAAAAATGCGTGCTGTATGATGGCGGAACGCGCTTCTTTTTCAATTTGAGCCCGAATTGCGTATTGTTGATCTTTCAATTGGTTTCCTACCTGGACCAGCCAGAACTAAAAATTTGAACGCCAAGTTGCGAAGAAGCAAAGTCGCCAAGGGTTTCTCTTTGCTCTCTTCGGCGCCGCAACGGTCAGCCGTTTCACAATTGAACCACTAAAAATAGGTCGAAAGTATCTGATAAAGCTCCTCGATGGTTTTCGTGTTGCCTTCTCTTACTTGCCCGCCCGTTGCATCTGTAATCTGCCGCAGCGTGTCGAAATCGGCATCATCGCCGAAAGCGACAGCGAAGATAATAACTTTGTGGCCGTCTTTCTCGCCCTTACGAATGTGCGCCAGCAAAGTACGTAGAGAAGTCTGGGAATTATTTTCCTTGCCGTCGGTCATCACCACCATGGCGTTGATGCGGTCCGTATCTGTTTGGCGCTGTAAACGACCTAAGGCAACATCAACGCCGTCCAACAAAGCCGTTTTCCCGGTGGCCTCCATGGTGTCGATGTCTGTCAGAAGAACCGATTTGTTAGTCTGCAAAGGCGCCAGCGGTTCTACCGTAATAACCCGATTGGCGAATTGCACGAAGCCCACTTGTTGGCCGGGCGGCATCTGATCGAGAAAGCTGCGCAATGCCGCTTTGGTGTGCGTCATTTTCTCCCCCTTCATGCTGCCGGAGCTATCTACCACTAAGAAGATGTTGGACTGGCGCTTGGTGTAAAACCAGGCGTTACGTACTACTTCGATGACCGCCGGCGACGGAATTTGTAGCGTGGTTTGCGGTTGTCGCGCATCGACCCATTGCGCCTGGCCCCATGGCGTACCTTGCGTCGTCAACGAGATGGAAAGGTCGGCCGGCCGATAACCGGCAGCCAGTACCCGTTTTTGGTTTTCCGGCGCGATCAGGAACGCCTTGAAAGCCTGAAACGTGCGTCGTTGGTTATCGGTCAGATCCGGCTGCTCCAAAAGCGCCAAAGGATGATCCAGCCAAAGCGTGCCTTCGGCCGGGTAAACAGCCACTAAATGCGGACCTTGGGGGCGCTGATGGTTGTAGGCAATGACCATTTGCTCGCTGGTGACGAATGCATCCAGGAAGTTGGGCCCCCGCTCCAGCGCTTGCTGCAACAGCACGTTCTCCCCTTCGCCGTAATAGGTGATGCTGTGTTCGATCTTAGCCACGTATGCCAGTGTATCTGGCGTGGTTGCCTGCGCTTTTGTCAGCCCCCGGGTGATCCCGGCGCCGGCATAGAATTCCGCCAACGTAGCTAACATGCCGCTGGCGTCCTGGCTGCTGTTGGGATGTCCCCAGCGGAAGTTGGCGTCTGTTGTGGCCCGGTGCTGGACCGTCTGCCAGCCGATAGCTTGATCCGGCCAGCCAAAGCCCCGGGCAACATCCTCCCACATAGCCAACACCACTGGCGTCACCGCATAGCGGAATGACTCACCAACGATCCGGCCCTTTTTCTTTTCCTGCCAATCGCGGTCGAATATGCCCAACCAAAGGGAAGAATCGGGGCTGACGGCTTGCCACGAGCCCGCCAGGATACCGGCGCTCATTTTGCCGGGTGCCACGGCAACGCCACTGATTTGCAGCAGCTTACCATCATCACTGTGCAGCTTTTTCCGGTTGAAAGCGTCGATGAGCGGCTGCAACAGTGCACTTTTCTCAGGCGAATAAGCCAATGTAAAGGTTCCAGCATGCACTTTTTGTTCGATGCCTGTGGGCTGGCTGGCACCATTGTTTTGGGTCCAGCGAGCGAACCAGTACAGGCCGCCGGTTAGCACTAAGCAAAGGGCAACCAACGCCAGCAAAACGGCGGCAATTACAACACGCCAGGACGATTTATGTCGCCGGTTCATTGCCCCTCCACATTTAACTGGAACCAGCGCAACAGCGATTGTAAGATGTCTCGGTTGGGAAAACGCATGGCATCCGCCCGTTTGACGATAGGTAGCACCCCCTGCGCCTGCCAACGGGTGAACAGCGTATTGCCATCGGTGACGGAGATTTTTGGATTTATCGGGCGCAAGCCCTGTGCCACGGCTAATTTTTGTACCGGCTCACTGAGTAGATATTGTTCGAAGAGCAACGCCGCATTTTTCTCTTGGGCGGTGGTTTCCGGCCCCATCCAGACGGTGAATGGAAAATCGAACCAGGTTACGTAGGGCGGGTAGATGAAACGCAGCGGTTCTCCCCAGCGGCTTTTGATGCCGTCCATGTTTTGCAGCAGGTCGCTTTCCAAAAGTTGGCCGCCATCGCCGATGGAATAGCCAAAAAGGGCGAAGTCCTCGGCGGTGTAACTACTGCCGCCCCCCAAATCGGTCACCGAATGCATGATATCAGAAAGCCATTTCTGGAAAGCGGGCTTCGTCACGTCGGCCACGGAGATGTTGGGCCGGTTATAGTATTCCCCGGCAGCAGCGACCATTGCCGCCAACCCGCCCACATTGCGCAACGGGTTAGGCACCACTAGCTTGAAGTAGCCCCAAGCCGCCTCGCCGCCTAATTCCGGCCAGCCGCCTTTTTTCGTGGCCGCGTCGTGAATTACTTGCCAGTCTAATTTGCCGTAATGCGCCAGAAGCACTTTGGCCCGGCTTTCGTAAATGCCCCAAACGAACAGCGAAAGGGCGATGGGTCGGGCGCGATATTCGCCGTCGGTGAGGAAAACATCGCGGCCCAATCGTGTCTTGTAGGTCGCATTGGCCAATTCTACCAGGTAGCGGCTATCCGGTATCCAGACGGTGGGGAATTGCGCCAATTGTGTTTTTTCCGGCTCGGTCAGTTGGCTTCGATCTTTGTCGCCAAGGGTGCCGAAAGCATCACGGTCCCATTTGCCCAATGCGGTGAGGCCATCCATGGCAATGACCTGGACATGGACCGGCACGCCATCTAATTTGTGGTTTTCCCGGTTGAATTGTTCGGCCGCACCGCGCACCCACGGTTCAACCGCTAAGGAGGTTAACACGCGAACGTCGATCCGGTCGCGTTTCTGCCCTGTTTGCAACGTTGTTGCCGGGGCCTTGGTCTGTCGCCAGAGCAGAGAGCCGGCAATGACAACTAAGGCAGCAAAAATGATTGCAAAAAATAGAAGGCGGGTCCGGTTCATATTTTATCCTTGCTGTAAAACACGATGTGATGTCATGGCCAGCCGCGCAGCGAGATAGCTGGTATGTTTTATATGCCTTCAATATAACTGCTCAGCCCTGGTCAAGTAGAGCACTGATTAAGCAGACAGCACGCAGATGCCCGCAGATAGATCAGAAAAGAGCAGCAAAAATCAGCGTTAGTCTGCGTCATCTGCATCTAATGGTTGGAGGGCTGAATAGTCACCATTTAGTGAGAAGAGCGCGGTCCCCGGCGCCTGCAACGCTCTCCAGGAACCGCGAGAAACAAACGATTATGCGCCTAAATTCAGTTTCTTCTTGCGCTCGGCTAACTGTCGACCGAGTTTGTCTTTTTCTAGCAAATCGTCCATCTGCTGATCCAGGCGGCTGGCGTCAACTTCACCTTGCGCTGCTGCTTGGTCCAGCCGGCGCTGGATGGCGTCTTTCATATCGGCGATGCCAGCCTCTTCAGCCGTGACACCGGCAACCCCGGCAACGACTTTGTGGGTCGTCTCTTTCGATTTGGCCAATTCCAGCATGGCATTAAGTTTTTCACGTTCTTGTTTAATCTCATTGATCTTAGCTTCCAGCTTCAATCGCGCGTCGAGCAATTTCTGGAACTCTTGTGCCTGCTGCGCTGCTTGCTCTTTGTATTGTTCGGCCAATTCCTGAAACGTATTTAGCCGGCTTTGCGCTGCCATGGCCAGATCTTCTTTGCCTTCTTTGAGCAAGAAGTCGATATTATGATCCAACTCGGCGATCTTGGCGCTGTACTCTTCGTATTTTCGCTGCAGCGTCTTGGCCTCACCGCCGACAGTGGCCGCAGTATCTTCTAACGCCTCCAGGTTATCTTCTGCCCGGCGAATGTACTCGTCGATAACCGCAATACTATTTGCTTTGAGCGCTTTGTTGACCAACGCGTGCAAGTTTGCCGAAATGAGGGTGTTAACTTTTTCCAACAGTGACGCCATGAAGATTCTCCTTTTCTGTTCCAAAGGTCGTTATCGCAACGACCGCCATCCAAAAAAACAACGATTTCCATTATAGCGTAAAAAGTGTGCTTTCGCAAGAAAAATGACATTCCCCCTTGAATATGGTTTAGCTGTTTTTGGAGTAATGCCACGTTTGTTAGGCTGCCTGGTAAACGTGGCGACGGTTTTAGCCGCGGGGCAAGGGGCGATTGCTTCTCTGCGGCCCCTATCTCGCCGGCCATCGGCCCGCATCGACGCTTGTTGGCATGGCGTTTTTCGGGTAAAATCTGAAGGTGTATGGTACAAGCTGCCACATGTTTTGAAGTGCAATCTCTCGTAGAAGTTGAACTTCAAGAGTGAGAAAGAGATAAACGCCTTCGCAGGAGAATCAGGGAGTTATCATGAGCCTGCGGCACACCACAGCGGATGAAAATTAAGATCAGCGTGCATCAGCGTTAATCTGCGTTCTATTTTCAGAGGAGGAACATGCCACAAACCATATTCCAGCTTTTCGCAGAACACCGTACTATCCGGCACTTTCTGAGAAAACCGTTGCCGGAAAATGACGTCGACCGTATCTTGACGGCGGCACAACGCGCTCCTACCGATGCCAGCGCCCAAATGTACAGCATCATCCGCGTTACTGACACGGCACTGCGGGACGAGATCGCCACCTTGTCCGGCGAGCAACAGCATATTCGTGATTGCGGCGAATTCTTCGTTATTTGTTTAGATGTACATCGCCTGGACAAATTGCTAAAACGGCGGGGCACGCGTTTAGGCATGGGGCCGCGGGTAAGCATCCTTTACGGTACTACAGATGCTATTTTGGCGGCAGCCAATTTAGCGTTAGCGGCGGAGGCGATAGGCTACGGCACCTGTTTCATCGGCGGTGTGCAAAATCGGATTGACCGGCTCAGCCAGCTTTTGGCTTTGCCCCGCGGCGTACTACCCATCGTTGGCCTGTGCGTTGGCGTGTCGGACCCAGACTGGATTCCAGCGCAGCCTCGCCCTCGCTTGCCGAAAGCATTCGTCGTGCACGAAAACGGATATCGATTGTTTCGCAACGATGATCTGGAAGCTGCTTACACGGCGATGGCACCCATCAGCCGGCGAAAGGATTGGTTTCCTACTTTAGAACGCTATTTTGCGCCCGACGGCACCATGGCCCGGCGCGAAGCGGTCATGGCTGCAGCTTGGCGGCAACAAGGGTTTGAACCGGAGGGCTAATCATTGCTGGAAGAACTGCACATCGAGCACTTTGCCATCATTGAACAACTCTCGTTGCGTTTCCAGCCGGGGTTGAACGTAGTCACCGGCGAGACCGGCGCCGGCAAGTCGATCATCATCGATGCAGTCAGCGCAGTGCTGGGCGCCCGCGCCGCGCCGGAGTGGATTCGAGCCGGCAGCTCGCAAGCTCTGGTGGAGGCTATCTTTACCCTGCCTCCTTTTCTGGCCAAGGAAATCGACCAGGTGTTGGCTGCCGAGGGATTAGAAGGAGAAACCGGCACATTGTTGCTGAGCCGGGAATTGCGCCGAACCGGCCGGAATATCGCACGCGTCAATGGCCGGGCTGTCGCTTTAGACATCGTGCGCCAGATAGGCCAAAAACTGCTGGACATACACGGGCAAGGGGATCACGTCACCTTGTTGCGGGCCAAAGAGCAAATTAATTTGCTGGATCATTTCGCGGGGCTGGACGCGGAACGGACGCAAATGGGGCAATGGGTGCGGCAGATTGAAGCGATACGCCGGCAAAGACGCCTGTGGCAGCAACAACAACGGCAACGCGCTCAAAACATCGACTTGCTAACTTACCAGATCAACGAAATCCACTCGGCTTATTTGCAAGAAGGCGAAGAAGGAGCGCTCCTTCTGGAGCGCCAAAGGCTGGCCCACGCCGAGCAAATCTTAAGCGGACTGCAAGCCAGTCGCACCGCCCTGACTGGAGCGGAAGAAGAATGCCCCGGGGCCAATGACCTTTTAGGCGAGGCCGCCCATCAATTGAGCCGGTTAGGTAATTTGGATCCGGAGCTGGCGGCGTTAGCCGAACAAGCGGAACTGTTGGCCGAGCAGATTCATGATCTCAATGTGTCGCTGTTAGATTATGCGGAACAAATCGAATACAATCCGGAACGCCTTGGTGAAGTGGAAGAACGGCTAAGCCTCTTATACAGTCTCAAGCGCAAATATGGCGACAGCATTGCCGAAATCATTGCTTTTGGCGAAGCAGCTACCGCTAAATTGGAAACGCTGCAAAATGTCAATGCGGAGATTGACCACTTAAGGGAGGAAGAAGAAGCGCTGGTAGCGAAAATAGGCCAGTTGGGGCTGGCAATGTCCCAGCGCCGCCGAGAAGCGGGGAAAGCATTGGCGGCCCAAGTGGAAGCGGAGTTGGCCGCATTGCGCATGGCGGACACCTGTTTTGCCGTGCGGGTGGAGCAGCAAGAAAGGGAAAGTGGCCTGCCGGTTGGCGCCAAGCGATATGCTTTTGACGAAACAGGTTTCGACAAGGTCACTTTTATGGTCGCAGTGAATCGTGGTGAGCCACTTTACCCGCTCACTCGGGTGGCTTCTGGCGGCGAGACCGCCCGCCTGATGTTGGCGCTGAAGACGGTCCTAAGTCATGCCGATGCCATCCCAACACTCATTTTCGATGAGATCGATGTGGGCATCGGCGGCCGGGTCGGCAGCGTCGTCGGCCAAAAATTGTGGCACATCGCTCGTGACCACCAGGTGCTGTGCGTGACGCACTTACCACAACTGGCAGTTTTTGGCGACGCACATTGGCGCGTGCAAAAAATTGAGCAGGATGGCCGGACTATTACGGCTGTTGTCCGTCTTGATGCAGAAGAACGTTTGACAGAGATTGCCGCCATGTTGGGCAGCGGCAGCCAGGCCAGCGTGCACAATGCTAGGGAAATGTTGACCGCCGCGACGGGTTGGAAAGAGCAATTCCTCGGGAGCGTGTAAATGATGCTGTTATACCTCACCGAAACATGGCTTGATTTCAATAATAAAGAAAGGATGACCACTCAGCCCTCCCAACAATGGGACGTAGATGATGCAGAGGAACGTTGCTGTTCATTAATTCTCGCTGATCTATCCGTGTGCAATCTGCGGTCTCTTTGACCAGGGCTGAGCAGTTATCGGAAAGGAAACAAACAGATTGAAACTCTCGATCATTATCCCTGTTTACAATGAAGAAAAGACGATCTTGCAAGTCATTCAAAGTGTCCAGCAAGCGGATATTGGCATGGAAAAACAAATTATTATCGTCGATGACGGTTCCACTGACGGAACCAAAGAATGTTTGCAGACAGTGCGCGATGGGAATATACAGTTATATTGCCACGATGTAAATCAGGGCAAAGGCGCGGCGGTGCGCACCGGCCTAAGCAAAGTGGCCGGCGATCTCGTCGTCATTCAGGACGCGGATTTAGAATACGATCCGGCCGATTATCCCATCCTCATGAAGCCAATTTTGGACGGGAAAGCCGACGTCGTTTACGGTTCCCGCTTCTTGGGGCCCCATCGTGCTTTCCTTTTCGTCCACTTTCTGGGCAATAAGTTCCTCACATTGATTACTAATACGCTTTATGACACAATTTTAACCGATATGGAAACCTGTTACAAAATGTTTCGGGCTGAAGTTTTTCGTGACATCACTATTCGCAGCAATCGATTTGATTTTGAGCCGGAAATCACTGCTAAAGTACTCAAGCGTGGTTACCGGCTTTTCGAAGTGCCCATCACTTATAGCGGACGGAATATCGATGAGGGCAAGAAAATTCGTCCTTGGCGGGATGGTTTGCGCGCGCTCTGGACGCTGATCAAGTTCCGTTTTGTGGAATAGTCGTTGCGAGCCGCATTTGAGATCAGCATTTATCAGCGCACATCAGTGTTGTCAGCGTTCTATTTTTCGGAGGAGATGGTAGCCGAGGGCATTGCCCTTGGTTACCATCTATTCAATACCAGCCCCCTTTCAGGGGGCTTTCTGCCACGTAGCACGGGGATTTGATCTCCGTGCCGCTCGGGCGGAGAACGATTTAGCCCAGCGACTAAAAGTCACGGCAACATCTGCGAAATCGCCCTACGGCGATTAGCCTGCAACCTGCGCAGGCAGGTTTTGCAGTTATAGCAGCGATTTCTAATTGCCGGACCATTGTTTTTTATCTGCGTGCGCAGCCTGCGTTGATCTGCGTCCTATTTTATTTTCAAGGAAGAGGTTCATGCCAAAAACAAAGCGCGCTTTTTACTATTTGACGATAGCCGTGTTGTGCGCGGCTGGGGCACAATTGGTCCTGACGCCGCCGGCCGCCTGGCGTTTTGGGACCATTACTAACACGTGCTTCCTGTTAGCCGCTATCATTGACTTGTTAGCTATTGCCATGGCGTTCATGGGAACACGCTATGGGCTGAAGAACAGTACTTCGCATCAGGCCACCACCCATCCCGAAGTCAGCGAACGCTACAACCCGGCCAGCAAAATCACCCTCCGGGTGCGCAGCATGCGGTCACGCTCTGCCCTCCCATTACGCTTGGCGCCGTGGCGCCGAGGACTGATAGCCGGCACGGTGGGCTTGCTCTTGGTGCAATACGCACTTTTTTGGCTGCAAGGCGAAACAGTCTTCTTGCGTTGGGTCTGGTTAGCCACGATTCTTTTGGCCATCCTCTCGTGCTGGCATCCCCATCGTCCTACCTGGCAGCAAGAGCAAGGTGTGGAGATACTTTTGCTGTTAGCTGTGCTCTTCTTGGGTTGGTTCTCGCGCAGCTGGCGCTTGACGATTTTACCGCTGGATTTTCACGGTGACATGGCTTCCATGGGCCTGACGGCGAGGGAGATGCTACATGCCGGCGATTGGGCACTTTTCCGCACTCGTTGGGCAAATTTACCCACATTTGCGTTCTTGCCGGTGGCGTTCGGCTTGCATTTCATCAGCGACTCGCTTTTTGGTCTCCGCTTACCGTCGGTGATAGAAGGAACAGCGGCATTGCTCTTTTTCTACCTGCTTAGCCGTCGCCTCTTTGACCGTTGGACCGCGTTATTGGCCACGCTTTGGTTGGCCGGGAACGTTGCTCAAATTCATTTCAGCCGTATTGCTTCTTACATCGACCCGCTGCCCTGGCTCATTTTAGCGATGTGGGCGCTCTGGCATGGCTGGAAGCACCGCTCGGCGGCTGGCTGGCTCCTGGCTGGAATCGGTTTCGGCTTTGCCTCCGTTTCCTATTATTCCGGCCGAGCCGGATGGGTCATCGCGGCGCTTTTCTTGTTGTATTTGCTTCTCTGGCAGCACAAGTCATTAGCCGGGCAATGGTCAGGCGTCGCTCTTCTTGTTTTGGGCGCACTGTTGGCCTGGGGCCCGTTGCCCCTCTATTTCGGTCAACACTGGCCAGCCATGGTCACCCGCACACGCGAAGTATCCCTTTTCCACCCGGCCGTGATGACCCATTTACAAGGCAAATATCACATTCAAGGCTTCTTTCCTTTACTGCTGGAACAAGCTAAACACACTTTTTTTGTCTTCCAATACTTCCCCGACAGCAGTACACAGTTTGGGTTTCGCTATCCTTTGCTCAACGAATTGTTAGTGCCATGGCTATTTGTCGGTATAGGCGCACTTCTGGCCCGTTGGCGGCGTCCCTCGGCAGCGCTTGTTCTGATCTGGCTGGTGACGATCTGGTTTTTTGGTGCTTTTATGACTAATAATCCGCCTTTCTGGCCCCGGCTTGTTTTGTTAGTACCGGCAGCGTTGCTCGTAGCCGCGGCAGGATTGATGGCGTGGGGCCAAAGTTGGTGGGGCGCCATTAGCCGAAGCGGATGCCATTATCGCTGGCTGATTCAGGCCGGGGCTATTTTGCTGCTACTGGTCATCAGTACCGCGGCCATGCGGAGCAATTGGCTGCGCTATCGTCAATATGGTGATCATTTTGTCCATGAGCAGGCCTGGCTGGGCCGCTATTTAGCCGCGCAGCCGGTCGAGCCGCCTGTCTGCTTAGTGCGAACGCCATACTCTTTGAACGAGCGAGAGATCGCTTTCTTGGTTGATGGTCGGAAAGATGAAGAGATTGGAGCGGTGCCTGTGCCGCCAGAGGTATGTCGTCAGCCAGGGCAACAAAGCATTTTCTATGCCAACGAGCGGTTATTGTTAGCTCAATGGGAACAGGCTGTAGCGGGAAGTCGGGTCGCGGCGGTTTACGATCCGGCCGGCCAGTTCACTTTCTGGCTTTGGCGGATGCCGAAAAAGTGATTACAATGCCGTTCGTGTCGCGCTACGTTGCTGTTTTAATGGGTGGGCAAAGCAAAGGGACGTTCACCACAGCGCTCCGGTGCCAAATGGCAGTCTAAAGCGTAGGTTAGCGCCTCTTGATCGTGCCAGGGATACTCCGTTTCGCCGAAGCAGAGCGAGCGCTCATGGCCTTTGCCGCAAACCAGCAGCACATCGCCGGGGCGGGCTTTGGCTACAGCAGCCATCATCGCGTCCTGCCGGTCGGGGATGCGCCAAAAATCGGTCCCTTCTTGCCGGCCGCGAGTGGCTACCCCGCCGGCTATGGCCGCCAAAATATCGGCCAAGGACTCCGTGCGCGGATCTTCCGCTGTCAAGAAAATGAGATCGGCCAGTTCTCCGGCTGCTTCTCCCATCAACTGTCGTTTGGTATGATCCCGCAAGCCGGCGCTGCCGAAAACTACCAGCAGCCGCCCTTGTTCCCCGGCTAACGCTCTCCCCGCCCGCAATACCCGCCGCAGCGAAGCCGGCGTATGCGCAAAATCCACGATGGCCAGGAAATCCTGGCCGCGATCAATCCGCTGCAGACGGCCCTCCACGCCAGAGAAAGCCGCCACGCCTCCCACGACAGCGTTTGACGGCAGCCCCAAGCCTAATGCTACTGTCACTGCCGCCATTACATTCTCCACGTTGAAATCCGCCAGCAATTGGCTGTGCAAGGCAAGATCGCCCCACGGTGTGTGCAACCGTACGTCGGTCTGCGCCGAGCCATACTGCACGGCGAGGGGATAGACATCCGCATCATCGTGCCAGCTATAACTCCACTGGCGGTTGGAGAAAATGCCGTCCAGATAGGGAAAAGAGCGATCATCACGGTTCAAAACGGCTACTTTGGGCCATGATTTGGCCGGGGCTGCGGCTAACAAGTGAAAGAGGCGCGCCTTGGCCGCCATGTAGGCTTCCCAACTGCCGTGATAGTCTAAATGTTCATGGGTGACATTGGTGATGACCGCGGCGTCGAAGTCGCAAGCGTCCACCCGGTGTTGGTCTAAGCCATGGGATGTGCTTTCCAGCACCACAGCTTGCACGCCGGCGGCGCGCATCTGGGAGAGGTAATGTTGCACATCCGGGGCGTTGGGGGTCGTGACGTGGAAACCGGTATCTAATAACTGCTTCTCCAAGTGTGCGCCGGTGGTGGCTATACGACCGCTGCGGTAGCCGGCTGTGCGCAAGATGGTATCCAGCAAGGTCGCCGTGGTTGTCTTGCCGTCGGTGCCGGTAACGCCGACTATTAACAAAGAGCGAGCGGGAAAGTCGAACCAGGCCGCAGCCAGCCGGGCCAAAGCAACCCGGCCGTTCGCCACCCGCGTGTAGGGACAGGGTAGGCCGGCCAAAGGCTGTTCGCCGACGACGGCCGCCGCGCCCCGCCGAATTGCATCGGAGATAAAACGGTGGCTATCCACCATCACGCCCCGGAACGCGACGAACAACATGCCTGGCTGTACCTGCCGCGAATCCGCCGTGATGCCTGTCACAAGCGGGTTGGCGGCCGGTAAAAGGATCGCCGGCAGCGCCTGTTGTAAAAGTCTGTGCAATCTCTTCGTTCTCATCAAAATAGATCCACCCCCGATGATCGAAATTCGTGCCTACACAGCAATGCCAATAACCAGACACCAAGAAGCTGAGCGACTCAAAGTCGCCGCTCCATTTGCAAAGGCCGCCAAAGCAGACTCTTGGCAGCCGCCGAAAGGTAACTTGGCAGACATTGCGGCGGTTTCAATCGCCGCACGCTGATAAGTCACCCATCTCCATTATAGTGCAAGCCGCCGAACAACAAAAAAGCGTCGTAAGCCACGCTGCTCACGACGCTCGTCGAACCGTTGAAAGGCTTTTTACAGGCCAACCATGGCCAATCCAGAAGTCGTGGCGATATGCAGGAACCAACTGGGGAAGATACCCAGCAAAAGGGTCATGGCCAGGGTAATCACAAGTGCGTAGCGTGTCGGTTTGGCGACAGCGATTGCTGGCCCCTCGCCGGGTACGAAGAACATCGCTTTGATAACCTTGAAGTAGTAGCCGACAGCCACCACCGAGTTGATAATTGCAATTAAAGCTAAAATGTAAAACTGTTCCGCCAGCGCGGCCCCGAAGACCATGAATTTGCCCATGAAGCCGCCCGTCGCTGGCACACCGGCCAGGCTCAGCAATAGGATCAAGAAAACGCCGGCCAGGAAAGGCGATCGTTTTACCAAACCATTGTAGTCGTCCATTTGCGTCGAGCCGGTATGCTCCTCAATGGCACCAACGACGATGAAAGCACCAGCGTTGGTGAACGCGTAGGCCAACAAGTAGAACAGCACGCCGCTTACTCCATTGAAAGCGGTGAATGGTACTTTGCCGTTGAAAGCTACCAAGCCGATAACGATATAGCCAGCCTGGGCCACGCTGGAATAAGCGAGCATCCGTTTCACACTGGTTTGGCGTAGCGCCACGAAGTTTCCCACCGTCATCGTCAATACGGAAAGCGCATAAAGCAGCGCTACCCAATCGATTTTCACGGCCGGCAAAGCGGTCACGAAAACGCGGATCAACAGCGCGAACCCAACGCCTTTGGATGCGGTTGCCAGGAAAGCACTCACCGGGGTCGGCGCACCATCGTAGACGTCCGGCGCCCACTGGTGGAACGGCACCAAAGAAGACTTGTACCCGAAACCGACCGTCAAGAAAAGCAAGGCCGGAAAGAGTAACCATTGATAGCCGGAGACTAAATTACCGGCCGTTAGCTTCTGAGCAATGGCTGCCAAATTGGTCGTGCCAGTCAAGCCGTAGAGCAAAGACATGCCATAGAGCATAACAGCCGAGGCAACAGCCCCATAGAGGAAGTACTTGATAGCCGCCTCATTAGCCCGTTTATCGTTGCGCAGGAAGCCGACTAGCACGTAAGAAGTGATACTCAAAAATTCCATTCCTAAGTAGACCATAATCAGGTCTGTGGCTGAAACTGCCACCATAATAGCTATGGCTGCAAACAGGAGCAATGCGTAGAATTCACCTTGCTGATGCGTCCGGCCGGGTAAATAGTCCACCAGCGCTAACGTCACTAAAACTACGACCATCTCCCCGATAAGCTGGAAATAATAGGCGAATGAATCAGCCGCCATGGTATCTGTCACAGTTTCTTTATGTCCCATTAGCCAAAAAGAAGCCACCATGGATAAAAGCAACCCAGCAATTGTCCAATAGGGTAAAGCTTTTTGCCAACGTCGTTTGCCAAAGATATCGATCCCCAATACTAAAAACGCGGCAATTAGCAAGATAAACTCTGGGGAGAGCAAATATAGTTTATCTAATGTAATCAAGGGAGCCCTCCATTCTCATCATTATACGAAACATGCCGTAAATCCCCCCCGTCCATTAAGGCAATTTAGAGAGAATATTGATCGAAGTTTGATTCAGAAAATTCACTACGATCGTTGGGTAAAGACCAACAATGACCATAATGATCACCAGCGGCCACATGGTTACCTTTTCATAGGGTTCCACATCGGTGAGCTTGTTGCCCCAGCGTTCCTCGTCGAATTGGCCTAAGAATACACTTTGGACAATACGCCATAGGATGTAAGCCGCCGTTAAAATGACGCCTAAGACACCAACGATGGCCCAAATACGGACGATATCAAAAGCGCCTCGGAAGACGAAGAACTCAGCCCAAAAGCCGGCTAAACCGGGCAAACCGAGGGAAGCTAGTGCTGTAACCAGGAAAAGACCGTAGTAGTACGGTGTTTTGCCGCTCAAGCCACCAAACACGCCCAAATCACGGGTGTGTGCGCGCTCGTAAATAATACCGACTAAGAAGAACAAGCCACCTGTGATGATGCCATGGTTGAACATCTGCAATGCCGCGCCGTTCAACGCGATGGCGGCGCTATTGGCATTGGCAACTATGGCACCAGGACGCATAGAAGCCACCGCAGCGCCTATGCCTAACAGCACATATCCCATGTGACTCACCGACGAGTAAGCGATCAGTCGTTTCAAGTCATCTTGGGCAATACAGACAAAAGCGCCATATACAATACTAATGACACCCAGTGCAACGACTAACATGGACCATTTAATGAATGCTTGCGGCAGAATGGGCAATAAAATACGCAAATATCCGAAAGCCCCCAGTTTCAACATGACGCCAGCTAACATAACTGAGCCGGCCGTGGGGGCTTCGGTGTGGGCGTCAGGCAACCAGGTGTGGAATGGCCATGCAGGCAATTTAATCGTGAAGCCTAAGAATATACCGAAGAAGACGATACTGCCTAACACAATATCACCCTGGAAAGGGTGGAGCTTTGATAATTCGACAATGTCAAATGTGCCACTCTTTAAATAAAGAGCGATAAAAGCCAATAACATAGCCACTGAACCGGTCAGCGTGTATAGGAAGAACTTGATCGAAGCGTAAAGTCGATTCTTGCCGCCCCAAATACCGATGAGTAAGTACATGGGCACTAAACCGACTTCCCAGAACAGGTAAAAAAGCACCAGGTCCAAAGAAAGAAAAACGCCTAACATACCCATTTCCATAAACAGGAAAAGGAAGAAATACTCTTTTACCCGTTTGTGGATGACGCCTTTGGAATACCAGAGCGAAAGGGTCGTCAACAACGTGGTCAAGAAGACCATGACTAACCCCAAGCCATCGACGCCAATATGGAAGTGCACGTTAATTTGTGGAATCCACAATATATTGACGCTGTAGGCAAAACCGGCGGCGAGCAGGTGATTGATGCCGTAGTCCCAGAGCAAATACGAAGTGAGTAACAATGGCAACAAGCTCGACCAAATGGCGAAATTCTTAATTTGTTGTTCTTGCTCAGAGGGCAACAACAAAATTACTAATGATGCCAACAACGGCCAGAAAAGAATGATTGTGAGCATCCAAGCATTAAAACTCATGGAACGTCCTCCTGGAAATAATCCTTTTCAACGGATCATGATAATAATCTTAAACGGTTGCTGCTTAGCTTTCATCTATCATTACAGATTGGCATACGCTGAAAGCGGGCCAAAGTTTCTTCAATCAAATTAAGAAAAGATCCAAACCGAGCAACACAACCAACGTCAGCATGATAGCAAAGAGATAGTTTTGCACTTGGCCCGTTTGAATTTGACGTGTCCATTCACCGAACCAATTGGAGATTGTGGCCATGCCGTTGACAATCCCTTCGATGATGATCTCGTCGAAGACGTAACGTAACCAGCGAGATACCAGCCGGACCAGGTAACCTACGCCGTTGACGATCCCGTCGATGACTACTTTATCGAATAGTGCCAGCTCTCTTGCTAACCAGATGGTTAAAGCAATTATGGTGGCGTTATAGAACTCGTCTATCCAGTATTTATTGTGCAATAATGTCCACAGTGGCCCCAATGGCTCCTCTAACGGATCGGGGGCCCCGACTTTCATGGGATGCCAACCATAAAGCAGCCAGCCGAAGAAAATACCGCTCAAGACGACTGTGAAAGAAACCAGCAACGGTCCCCAAAGGAACGGTTCCGCCTCTACGTGTAGGCCTAAGTAGGTCATGTATGGCGCAATGAAATGGTGGAATGGGTTGTGCACTAAAAGGCCTAAGCCGGGGAAGGCCGTCGGAATACCGAACCAGCCGCCGCCGATAGCCACGAGGGCAATAATCATCAACGGCGTGGTCATGGTGCCGGGGCTTTCGCTGACGTGTTCGGCCATGGCCGTGCGCGGCTGGCCGCAAAACGACATACAAATCTGGCGGGTGGTGTAAAAGGCGGTGAAGAACGCGGCGATGGCCAACGTCCAGAAAACAACGCTATGACCTGTTAGCCAGGCAGAGCCTAAAATGGCGTCTTTAGACCAAAAACCGGAGAAAAGCAGCGGAAAACCGGAAAGGGAAAGACCACCGGCAATAAAAGTCCATGCCGTTTTGGGCATCCGGTTCAACAAGCCGCCCATGAAGCGCATGTCATTGGGATCGAAAGGCAACCACAATTTCTCTTCGTGGCCCTCGTGCAACAAATGATGGTGTGCGTGTTCCATGCCGTGAATCACAGAACCGGAAGCGAGGAAGAGCAGCGCTTTGAAAAAAGCGTGCATGAGCAAATGGAAAATAGCCGCGTAATAAGCACCAATGCCTAACGCGGCAAACATGTAGCCGAGCTGCGAAATGGTGGAATACGCCAGCACCCGTTTGATATCAAATTGTGCCACTGCGATGGTCGCGGCAAATAGGGCCGTGAATGCGCCAATAAAAGCAACAAAATGTAACGCTGCATTATCACCGTGAGCAACGACGTAGAATAAAGGGAAAGTGCGCACGACCAGGAACACGCCGGCCGAAACCATCGTCGCAGCGTGGATTAAAGCGGACACCGGTGTGGGGCCTTCCATGGCATCCGGCAGCCAAACATGCAGCGGAAACTGGGCCGATTTGCCGATGGCCCCCCAAAAGATTAATATCGCCAAGACAACGGCCAACGGCACCGAGCCGGCAATGGGTACCATGACGTGAATATTAGCTAAATGCTCTAAATTGGCCTGGCTGAAAATATCACGGAAAGTTAAACTGCCACTGTAGGCAAACAACATGACCATGCCGGCCATGAGAATGACATCGCCAACACGGGTTGTCAGGAATGCTTTCAAGCCGGCCTGATAAGCTGATTTCTTTTCGAACCAGAAGCCGATGAGCAAATAAGAACAAAGTCCCATGATTTCCCAGAAAATAAAGAACATGAGCAAATTATCTGAAATCACCAGGCCCAACATGCCGGTTGCAAAGAGTGCTAAATAAGCGAAGAAGCGGCTGTAGCGTTTATCGCCTTCCATGTATCCCAACGAATAAATGGAAATCAGGGTGATCAAGGAAGGCACCATGATGAGCATCGCTGCTGACGGGATATCTACAATTAATCCGCCCTGGAAAACGGTTGTGCCGGTGGGGAACCACGGGAACGAAAGGATCAACGGATGCTTCACAAAATAATGAGGGCTCCAAATAGCAAGGGCAACAGCCAGCCACGACACCAGCCAGGATAAGAACATAGCAGCAATTTCGATGCCAGCGCTTACCTTTTTGTCCTGGTTTGTGAATAAAATGATGGTCACAAAGGCCAAGAAAGGCAAGAGCGGAATTAACCATAGCAGTGTACGTACAGATTCATTCATGCGATAACCTCGTTAAGTGTTTTATAGCTGTGTGCAAACACCCGAAAGGCGTTTACAGACCGAAAAAATTCCTGGCTTAGCCTACTAAATCAACCTTTCAGCAAATCCACCTCATCGACACTCACCGTATCGCGACTGCGGTAAACGGCAATAACTAAAGCCAAGCCAACGGCGGCCTCTGCGGCAGCTACAGTAATAGCAATTATAGCAAAGACTTGTCCTGCCATCTCTTTCGGAGTCAGGTAACGCCAGAAGGCCAGGAAATTGATGTTTACGGCGTTGAGCATGAGTTCAATGCTCATCAAGATAGCAATAGCATTGCGCCGAGACAAAGCACCATAAAAACCGATCACAAAAAGCAGTGCCCCAACGACTAAATACCAGGAAAGAGGAATCATAAGTTTACCCTTTCTTTCTCAGATTTCCCGTTCACGGGCGATGGCGATGGCACCGATCAAGGCCGCGAGCAACAAGACAGAAGCAATTTCAAAGGGCATAACAAACCGGCCCACCAAATCTTGTCCCAGCAACTGGATTGCGTTAGCCGGAACAGGGCCGACCGGCGTCGTTGGCCATTGCACCAAAGCAACGAGGAAATAGAGCAGAATAATAGCCAGTAGTAGCCCAGCTAATGCCACCCAACGATCCTGTTGGTTGTGGGGTGAAGTATGCTTGCCCATCATGCCTTTGCTTAACATGATGGCAAAAATAATCAGGATGGAAATGGCTCCTATATATACCATTACCTGGACAACAGCCAAAAAGTCTGCTTCCAACAACACATACAAACTCGCTACGCCAAAAAACGACGCAACCAGATACAGCGCGCTGGAGAACAGGTTCGGATGGCGTACCACCAATAACGCTGTTACTAACGTAAACAGGCTTACGATGATAAAAATAGCTTGTGTAATCATAAGCATTGCTCCTCTAGAAATAAAAATGGGACACAGATTAACGCAGACTGCGCACGCAGATAAAAAACAATAGTCCGGCGATTAGAAATCGCTGCTACAACTGCGAAACCTGCCTGCGCAGGTTGCAGGCTAATCGCCGTAGGGCGATTTTGCTATTTTAGAAGTTCAACTTCTTCAAGAAGTTGAACTTCTAATCAAAGATAATCTCGCCTCCTTTTTCTTCTTCGAGGGCAGCGCCCTCGAGCTCCCGGCCGGGGAACCGTACGGTTCCCCGCCAACCCTTCCGAAAAGCGTTCCCCCGGCTAAGACGGTAAAACGAATTAAATAGGTCATTGGTCGCTGCTTCGGCCAGCCGGTCGCACCGGTAATACGAATGATTTCTGTTCTCGGGCCTGGTTCACACGAGTGCATAGCATCAAACTGGTTCGAACTTGAGCCACCAAC
>WFQU01000057.1 GCA_015486845.1 Anaerolineae bacterium
CCCGCCGGCCGTCGCTTCCTCTATGGCCTGGCCCTGTCCTACTACTATCACCCGCGCCGTGTTTGGGTTCATGTTCTGCAATGAGGAGACAATCGGTGGGCGTTTATGATGAGGGCATATTCCATTCCAAAATCGCTGGCGTGACCTTCACCGACGACGTTACTGGCAAGAACCGCCAGGAACTCATTGAAAAATACGTTTACCCTGGCATGGAACTTATTCCTTATATCGAGAGGGAAAATCGTGCTACCCTCAGACCTGCGATAGGGCTCTGGTTCAAGGAAAAGCGGCAATGGCATCACCTTGGCTACATTAGAAGCGAGCTGGTGGAGGATTTGCTTTCTTCTATTCAAAACGGACTATCTATTTTCATCAAGGTTTCGGAAATCACGGGTGGCACCGAACGCAAGCGGACGCGTGGCGTCAATGTCATAATCGAAAAGCTTGATGTGACATCTAAAGAAGCTAAACGTTATCTGCCACGCCTTCAGAAGGCCCGGGCGGAGATAGATAAAGAATTGGAAACAATCGATCTCAGAAGGAGAAAGACAATGATAATGAGCTCAGGAGAAATGCCCAAAGGATACGTGGCGGTTGGTCTTGTTACAGGTTACGCCAGCGATAAATCGACCCCAAAAGCTTACCGCCAGGCCATTAAGGCTCTCGACAATGCGGCAGGCGGCGTTGGGGCTGATGCTGTCTTTTCTGTGGGATTCAACAGTAACCTGGCTGTGGCACAGGGCTGCTTTGGTAAATCGGCCGTGCTGGAGGTCGTTGCCTGGGGAACCGCGGCCGAAAAGATCAAAACCAGAACGAGATTGAAAACGGACGAAATGTGATTGCCCAGTTACTGGTCGTTTTCATCCGCCTCTACCAGCGCACCGTGTCGCCGCGCCTCGGCCACCGCTGCCAATTCCGGCCTACCTGCTCGCAAGTCGCCATAAGCGAATTGACGGCACACGGTCTGCCCGGGCTGCGCACCGCCCTCACCCAACTGCGAGATTGCACCGGCGAGTACTCGTTGCAAACCGGGCCGGGTGGCCGCCTGGAAATGATCACGCGGTCGGGGCGCCATATCGCGGAAGAGCACATTGCGCAGCATATAGTGGAGCGTTACCGTTCGTTTTCCGTTTCGTTTGCGTCCGTTTCCGGCATAAACGCACGCCCCGGGTGGGGTGGGGGGCCAGAAATAGCAAAGGTTGACCACACGGTTAGTCGAAACCCTTGACCGCACAAACCGGCGCAAACACGGGCTGTGTGGTCGGAAGTCGCCCAATCCCCTGCGCACGGTTCGGGTCCGTGAGGTCGGAGGTTCAAATCCTCTCGCCCCGACTTTGACACTATGCGTAGTCAATCTTTGCAGAAATGGCTAAAAACATACAGATTTAGCGCCCATGCCAAATCAGCCAAAGCAAAGGAGACCGCACGGTGCGTATTTTATTCAGTCAAGCCATTGAAGGATTTTTATTAGCCAAAACCGTCGCTGGAGCATCGCCGTATACCATTCGAAACTACACAGCCGCCCTAAAACGGCTCCAAGATCATTTAGCGCCGGCCGATCCGGCCATTGCCGACATCGACGCGCCGCAGCTTGCCGCGTTTTTCCGCTGGCTACAGACCGCACAGTTCGCCCAGCACGGCGCCGTCCCGCGCCCGGCCCAGCGCCTCAGCGCCAAAACCGTCAAGAACATCCACACTACCCTCAGCAGCCTGTGGCAATGGACGCTGGAAGAGGGATTCGTCGAGCACAACATCGTGCGCGGCATCAAACTGCCCCGGCCGCCCGAACCTGTCATTGAGCCGTTCAGCACTGACCAGATCGCCGCGCTGCTCCGCGCCGCGGGCAGGTCGCGGGAATGGAGCAACAAATCCGGTACCAGCACACGGCAGCATAACGCAGGTCGGGACCGGCTCATTATTTTATTGTTGCTGGATACCGGCGTGCGCGTCGCGGAGCTCTGCAACATGCAGATCGCCGATATCGACCAGCAAGCACGTTCCATTCGCGTCACTGGCAAGTCGCGCATGAACAGCGGCAATGGCAAAATGCGGGTTGTGTACTATTCCCGCCGCACCGGCAAGGTCCTCTGGCGTTACATCAACGCCGACCGGCCGGCCTCGCGGCACGATAACCTGATCCTCACCAAGGACGGCGATCCCATGGACCGCCGCGTCCTGGCCAAAACCATCAACCGCATCGGCGCCCGGGCCGGCGTGCCGGACACCCACCCGCACCGCTTCCGGCATACCTTCGCCATCATGTTCCTGCGCAACGGCGGCGACATCTTCAGCCTCCAGCGCCTACTGGGTCACACTACATTAGACATGGTCCGGCGCTACCTGCGCCTGGCGCAGACCGACATCGCCAACGCCCACCGCCGCGCCTCGCCCGTTGCCAACCTCCCATCCGTGTTCTGAAGTTCTTTAAGTTTTATTAGCCCTTATCCCTTGATTGAACCTTACAATTTCGGAAAATCAGAGAAAAATCATCAAAAACCCCTTGACAAACCCAAGCGATTAGGTTATAATATAGATAGTTAAGGGCGGATCACAGGGATCGGCCCAACAAACAGAAAGGATGACAGAAATGATTGACAAACCAGAACTGGAATACACCACCAAACATGGATACGAGGTAACGCTCAGTGATCCGAAGCAATTAGTCATAGTGCAAGGTTACTCTTGCATCAATGGCGGCAAGGTCCGCCACAATGGTAAGATGGTCAAGCTGATGGTGCGTTATGACGATAAGCCTGATTTGGCCAACAAGGTCGCAGCGTGGCAAGAGGCTTGGGAAAAATATGAGGCCGCAAAGGCCGCCGAATTTGCGGCCAATGTCCCAGGGCTGGACGAGCTTCGGGCGGCGCAGGAAGCCGCCTATAATGAGCAAGCCCGCCACGATGCTGAGATGGAGCACATGTTTGCAACCGGCGACAGCATCTTACCCAAGCCTATCAACGAGAGTCTACATGAGCATGCG
>WFQU01000058.1 GCA_015486845.1 Anaerolineae bacterium
AACGAATTAAATAGGTCATTGGTCGCTGCTTCGGCCAGCCGGTCGCACCGGTAATACGAATGATTTCTGTTCTCGGGCCTGGTTCACACGAGTGCATAGCATCAAACTGGTTCGAACTTGAGCCACCAACGGTATGTTAGAACTGGTTGCCGACAGGATGGCGGCGGACAGCAGCGGGGCGGCAGGAAGTGATAGCCCGCAACAAACCGGCCTCGATGCGGCCAAGAACCTTTTTCAGGAGGTCTAGGGGGTGAAACGCCCCCAGTGGTATGCCCCTCTTTTTGGGTACAGGGATTTGGGGGCTGGCCCCCAAGAAAGAAAATAAAATAGATTGTCAGTCGTCATCAACTAACCCCATTCCTATCCCCGTAGCATGACTTCTCAAGCCTGCGATCCCCACAATCTTGTCAAGAGATTTTCAGCCGCTGTGGTGCGCCTGTCTGCGTGCACCGCACAAGGCAGGCCCAAGGCTCATGATAACTCTCCTCCGAAATAGCTGTTTTTATCCCTGCGTGCTCCGCTAGCTCTGCGGTAAGAAAACTTTTTCAGGAAAACCAATTATGCTATAATCTTGAAGATAGCAGAATTAGAGGAGAAAGCGCTTTGAGCTCAGCCGATTAATACGTTCTGATTCAATTCTGATTTCGTTATTACGAGGACTAAGCAAAGAAATCACCGAATTATGACCGACGGCGTTGTTTCAGACCACAGTTTACGCCAACTGCACGGCGAAATAAACACGGCAGTAGTGATAACTCGTGGGATGTGAGCTTGTTTTAGGACGCAGTAGCTATGCATTAGTAATAACTGGATTTCTTTCCCTGGCAATCGACTACCAAGGGTAGCGGTGAGCAAGGGGAAGACAAAACGCAACGATCAGCCCACCTCATCCAGCAATTGAGAATCGCTGGCAAAGTTGCGAAATCTGCCTGCGCAGATTACCTGTTAATCGCCGCAGGACGATTTTGTAGAGGTCGCCGTGATTTATAGTTACCGGGCTGAGTCGTGACGATACAGTTTGCTTTTGAACGATAATTGAGGACGCTTGGATTGCCCAGCAACCGAGACGGCCGCAAGACCGGAAATTGAGTTATTTCGCCTTCCGCGCCTTCAGGCCGGAAGGCGTTTGGCTTGCTGGGCTCCGTCTCAGGAGGAGACTTGAGCAAGCCTTTGCTGGAAATTCACGGATTGAAACACGATTACCAACTTCCCGGCGGCGCTGTAATTCACGCCTTGCGCGGCGTGGATCTCACCGTGGAGCCAGGAGAATATATAGCCATTATCGGCGCCAACGGCTCCGGCAAGTCCACTTTAGCGCGCCATTTGAATGGCATCTTGCAGCCAACGACAGGCGTGGTCCGAATCAATGGCCTGGATGTGGCACAACCAGCGAACTTACCAACGATCCGTGCCCTGGTGGGCATGATCTTCCAATCTCCCCAAGACCAACTTATCGGGTCAACCGTGGAAGAAGACGTCGCGTTCGGCCCCGAAAGCTTGGGGTTACCGGGCCCAGAAATTGGCCGCCGGGTGCGACAAGCTTTGTTGCAAGTAGGCATGTGGGAACTGCGTCAACGTCCTCCTTACTTGCTTTCGGCCGGCCAGGCTCAACGGGTGGCCATTGCCGGCGCTTTAGCTTCCGAGCCGCGTTGTCTCGTGTGCGATGAAGCGACAGCAATGCTGGATCCTGTAGGACGTCGCGAGGTGCTCAGTATCATCGACAGCTTGCGAGCTCGCGGCATCACGATCATCAATATCACCCACTTCATGGCCGAAGCAGCACTGGCAGATCGAATATTGTTATTTTGGCAAGGACAACTCGTTCTGGACGGACCACCGCAAGAGGTTTTCTCCCCAGAAACCCAGCTACGACAATGGCATCTGAGCTTGCCGCCTATGGCACACATTTCCCGAAAGCTCCATGTCCTCTTACCCGAGATCCCGCCGACTTTGCTGACGGTAAGTGATATCGTCACAGCCGTCGCCCGGGTTGTTTCCCCCAGTGGACCCCTTCCGTCAGGCGGGGATGGTCAACCGCCGCCGCAAGTGCCGGCACGCATCGAGGTCGAAGATCTATGGTACACCTACATGTTGGACACACCGTTGGAAACTTTAGCGTTGCGTGACGTAAATTGCACCATCGGCCTCGGCGAGGTAATAGGCTTAATGGGAGGAACGGGTTCCGGTAAGAGTACCTTGTTGCAACATCTAAACGGCTTGTTGCTGGCTCAAAGGGGCCAGGTGCGGGTAGATGGCACCGCGATACAACCGGGAGTGACCAGTTTGCGCAGTTTGAGGCGACAGATCGCACTCCTTTTCCAGAAACCGGAAGACCAGCTTTTTGCCCGCTTTGTCGGTGACGACGTTGCTTTTGGCTTACGGTCATTGGGTCTACCACGGCCAGAACTGCGGTCACGGGTACAGCAAGCCATGGAAGACGTAGGACTTTCGTTTCAGCGCTACAAAGACCGGCTGACCTATACGCTCAGCGGCGGAGAACAGCGACGGGTCGCCCTGGCCGGCTTGCTGGCATTGCAACCCCAGACGCTTTTGCTGGATGAACCCACTGCCGGCTTAGATCCCATTGGCCGCACCAATCTGCTGGTTCGATTGCAACGTTGGCAAGAGGAGCGAGCCCTGACCCTTGTATACGCTTCCCACACCATGGAGGACATTGCCAAGTTAGCCGGGCGAGTGGTCGTGCTGCAAGATGGTCAAGTCGTGTTACAGGCCAGCACGAGAGAGGCATTCACCCAACCAGAACCGCTACGACGCTGGGGCTTGGGTGTTCCGGCCAGCAGCCAGGTCGCCGCAGCGCTGTTGGCTAAGGGCATTCCTGTGCCCCAAGATGTTTTGACAGCCGATGAACTGGTGGCGTCGATCGCGGTATTGTCGGGGAAGAAAAGGGAAACCCATGGGACAATTTGAGTTTCTGCGCCAGGTAACCATTGGTATTTACTTGCCCGGTGACTCCATTTTGCACCGCTTGGATCCGCGGGTCAAATTAGTAGGTTTTGCTTTCCTGGCCGGTGCAGCAGCACTAGCTCCCACGGTCACGGCCAACTTGTATTTGTTGCTGCTATCCCTACTTTTGCTACGGTTAGCCGACGTGTCGCTGGGCTTTGCGCTTTCCGGCTTGAAGCCGGCTTTGCCATTCCTGCTAATGATGGCGCTGTTAGAGCTCATTTTCACGCCCCCCATGGCAGCCGGGCCGCGCTGCATAACTATTTGGCAGTGGGGGCCATTGCTACTGAGCAATTGTGTTCTGCAACTCATTTTGTTAATTTTCATCCGGTTTGCTGTCTTAATCTTCCTGACCAGCTTATTAACTTTGACTACCAGTACGACGGAAATGGGACGAGGGACGGAAGCACTATTAGCGCCATTAAATCGGTTTGGGTTGCCGGGTTATGAATTATCGTTAGTTTTATCGCTGACTTTTCGTTTTGTACCAACCATCGCTTTGGAGGCAGAACGGCTGGTTAAAGCACAATTGGCCCGAGGCGCTGATTTTGGGGAAAGTGGCCGGTGGCAATTCGTGCGCCGGGCTCGTGGGATGCTGCCGCTAACAGTGCCCCTTTTTCTATTGGCGTTACAACGGGCCGAGACGATGGCGCTGGCGATGGAAGCGCGTGGCTATGCCGGCGGACAGGGACGGACCCATTATCGGACATTGCATTGGCGACGTTTGGACGCTGTACTGCTGGTCGTAGCTCTATGCCTGGCCATCGTGGCTTTCCTGCCTTTTTGGTCGTTTTAAACACTTACAAATCCAGCGGCGACAGCAGTCCAAGACAAACGATAGCGGATGAAGGATAGGATCAGTAACGAGTAGGCAAAAGGGAATGTCTTCGCCTATTTCTAAGCCAAATTAAGGAGGAAAAAGATGAAAAGTAAGATGTTGTCGGCTGAGAAGATCACGGTAGCGGCAGTGCTATCCGCAATAGCCGTGGTGCTGGGCGCCACCCGTTTAGGTTTTGTCCCCGTGCCAACGCCAGCAGGACATGCGACGATTATGCATGTGCCCGCTATTATCGGTGCTGTGCTGGAAGGGCCGGTAGTGGGTGTGATCATTGGTGGCCTTTTCGGCATTTATAGTTTCTTAGACGCCGGGACACCCATTTTCAAGGACCCACTGGTGGCTATCCTGCCACGCCTTTTCATCGGGCTTTTTGCATATTACGCCTATGCCTGGACAAAACGGTGGGGTATTGTAACAGCCGTAACGATCGCGGCAATCATTGGCACCCTAACCAACACGGTGTTAGTCTTAGGTATGATTGTCTTGCGAGGCTATCTGGATGGCAAGACGGCACTGGTCATAGGCATTACGCACGGACTGCCGGAAATTGTGGTGGCCGTCATCATCACGCTTCCAGTCGTCTTAGCCTGGTGGCACATTGATACAGGCCGCGGTGGATCAGATTTGTGAGGTGAACGATGCTATTAGCTATTGATATCGGTAATACTGAAGTAACATTGGGCGTCTGGCAACAAAAAGAATGGGTAGCCCGCTGGCGACTCCGCTCGGTTCGTAACGCCACGCCGGACGAGTACGCAATTTGGACACGTGGGCTTTTTCGAGATGCTAACTTGAACATAGGACGCGTGCAACGGGTCGTGTTGGCCAGTGTAGTACCGCCGTTAACAGACGTTTTTGCAGAAGTCGTAACGGAGAAGATGCAACGTCCCTTGTTGGCCATCAAGCCGGGGGTGCGCACAGGCCTTCGCATTCGGGCCGATAACCCCGCCGAGGTCGGTGCTGATTTAGTCGTCAATGCCGTAGCTGCTTACCAGCGCTTCCAAGCAGCCTGCATCATCATTAGCTTTGGCACCGCGACGGTCTTCACGGGCGTTTCGGCTACCGGGGAATTCTTAGGCGCAGCCATTGCGCCGGGGCTGCGCTTGGCAGCTTCGGCCCTCGCCGATCAGACAGCGCAATTGCCAGGCGTACAATTGGCCGCACCACCGGCTGCCTTGGGCAAAAACACCATCCACGCTATGCAGAGCGGCTTAGTACTGGGCTATGTGAGTCTGGTAGAAGGAATGGTTCAGCGCTTCCGCCAGGAATTGAACAACCAGGCCCGAGTCATTGCCACCGGCGGATTGGTCAACGTCATCGCCCCCCATACGGATGCTATTGAGGTCGTGGACCCGTGGCTGACCCTGGATGGACTACGGCTGGTGTCCGAACGGAACCGATGAGACTGTCGGTCGAAACAGGTCGGCCTACCCACGTCACTACCCAGAAAAGTGGCGATAGTGGCCACCACTGAGAGGAATTTTGCAGCGGTTGCAGCCACAGGAAGAATAAATAGAATGCAGATAATGTTGACAAACGCCGATCTTTTCTGACTTATCGGCGTGCCACAGCGTGGAATCCGCGTCGTCAGCGTTCTGCTTGACCGAGGCAGAGCCTTCCTCCACGTTTACGGCGTTGGCGTGGGCCAGGGGTGGCGCCAGCGGTTCACCACCGTGGAAAGGTACGGCGCGCAGCCGGGGCGCCCGGCCGCGAAGAGAATGTCCAGCACATCACCCACGCCATTGCCGTTGACATCTTGCACGCAAAAACCCTCAGGGGGGATAGCGTTGCCGCCGCAGCCCAGGCCCACATCGAATACATCCACGCCGGTCAAGACCATGAAATAGCTGTGACCGCTATCGCTCATCACTTTGAGCTCGTGTACCGAGGGCC
>WFQU01000059.1 GCA_015486845.1 Anaerolineae bacterium
ATATTGGTACCGGAAATAGCGTTTGAGGTCTTCCAGAGGTGTGAAGAGACGCTTTTTGTCGTGCTCAACGTCGTCCTGACTGTCTCGGCGGCAGCTTTTAGCATACTTTCACGAGTTAAATTGTACATTGGCTTGCTGATTAGCGCAAGTCAAGCGTGTTAGAGGTTTACACTGCGGGAACAGCGATTAGAGACCATTACCTCGATTTAGGCCGCCCGATCTTTCCGCGAACCGCTGAGTCGCGCACTTACCAGTCGGTTCAAGCTCACCCCTTCTTCTGCCGCCTCGATCGCCAACTCCCGATGCACTTCCGGAGGGATGCGCACCACAAAGCGCCCGCTGTAATGCCGAACAGCCAACGGTTCCGGCACAGGTTCATTGTTTCCCTGCAGGTCGGCAACCACATCCGATACCACCTCACGAATGCCGCGCAGTGCTTGTTCCGGCGTCGCTGCCAGCCAGCTCAGACTGGGAAACTCAACACACAAGCCCACGTATTCTTCATCTTCCGGCGACCAAATCACCCGATATGTGTAACGATCATTTTTCAACATCATCAGCCTCCAATCTATCGATGGCTTTGACAACCTGTCGAACCTGATACGCTTTGGCCATTCCCTGGTAGTTCTGAATATTGACCCGCGGATCTCCTTGCCACGGCGTCCTGTAGATGCGATGGCTGCTCCCTTTCTGACGAGGCTCGCCAAAATAGTAATCACACACCTTGCAAAGATCCTGGAACTTGATGTTTTTCGGATTCTTCCGCATGGCGGCAAGGATGTTCTCAGTCTTAGTCATGTCAATATGATACCACTATCAGCATCATTGTCAAATCCTGACTCTCAGTCTCTTAAGCGCGTGCTGCCCTGGCAGCGATGTACAACGGATGACTCATGCTCAAACTTTTCTCTCGCAGCGGACAATCTTTAGGACGACATACAAGGTTCACGGCAAAGGCATGTCAATATGCACCCCATTTGATTCACCCATAGCCGGGTTATGTGTGCCACCTATGTTCACCTTTTCTGCTCCAGATAGAATCGGAGAAACCTACCCGCGTCATCAAGTCATCATTCACCATAGAGACCGTTGAGTAAGGGGCATCCTGATACGGCTACAGCATCTCGGATGCACACCATCATTACCGGTCATGGCTCGTCTCAGGGAACTCTGCTTACGGTCACTTCCGCGCTGACTCGCTTGTCCCTGGACCATCGAACCCGCGATCTGCTTCCACGAACCCACTGCGGGGGCAAAAAGAGGCTGTTTTCGGGAAAATCGTCCCACTAGGAGAGCGCTGAAAAAGTCTACACGGAAGTCATGCAGAATTCGCGCGGGATTGCGTTACGCCCTGGCGGCTCCTGCACCAACAAGGATAACAAGGGCCACACTCCACGCTCGGCATGCCGAACAGGAGATGTGGCCTTTACACAAAAAGCTCGCCGTCATAGAACGACGATATCAAGGGCCAGGACTCATGAGTTCCAATAATCTCACGGAACGGCCGCTGTTTTTCGCTTTATCACGTATGCTCTTGCCGTAAGTTCCCGAGAAGTAGCCTAACATCTCGGATTCCGCGGCGGATTGCCAGAAATAGTTGAGGGCAACCAGCTTATCCTCTTGCCCGCCTTCTCTGTAGTACCGGGCGTTCTCGAAGTAGTACAGGGCGGGTACCGGCTTTTCATTGGGATTAAGCCCTGTCAATTCCTCCGCTCTACGTTCGGACAAGGAAAGCATGTCCACTAAGGACCTCTCCCTACTAAAGCCGGTCACGTTCCCATTTCTATCAGTTGTGGCACCGAGAGAATAATACTTCGCCACCAATACAGCGGAATTTGCCCAAGCATTCAGGCTGCCGCCCAGAATCATATACGACTTTTGCGGTTCCTGCCAGACATCTTTTTGTAGCCTTTGAATGCCCACGCGGGAAAGAAAGGCGGACGAGTAATAGTCATCGTTCGCCATCAAGCTGTTGTGCACGGCTTCGACGTTGACGCCGTACTGCTTGGCAATCTGATCCATGATGGTGCTTTTGAAAAGAGACATATTGGCATCGGCAGCGTGGCGCAGCAAGTCGGCCATGACGCTCACGCGAGCATTGCTGGGAGGCGCAGCGTGCCCAAACCCTGTGCCGATGTCAAGACTATCTCTGGCCACCTTCAATGAAATCTTTGCGTCGGTGTAGTAAAGGGCCGCTTCGGCTATGCTCTGGTTAACCTGGTCGGCGTTCATTTTCTGGCCTTGCTGGATAAGCCTCTCCACCAAGTTAGTGCCTTCCACAACAGAGCCCCAGCCCGTCACTAAATTGGAGTAAGCATCTGTGAGAGCCAACGCGTCGGACGCAGTGCGCGGCGATTCGGCCTTGAGCCTCTCTGTGACCCCTGTCAAATCCGTTGTGGCCGAAAGGGCTGCTCTCAGATCATTCAAAGCTGCCTGTTCCCCTTTTTGCTGCATTTCATCCTCGATGGTGCCCGCTTCCAGATCCAGGTCCATGTACCAGGCAGCATTGAGTGCCCTTTCATAAGCTACTGCGCCGAGACCCTGCTGCAAAGCCTCCTGGGCTTTTTGAGCGAACCAGTCTGCATCTCCCTTCGCGGCGGGTGACCAATCTTGTTGAGCACCCTGACTCAAGTTTCGGAAACGCTGTCGCCCGTCCTTGTATTCCGCCATCCAGATGGTCGCATCGGCACGCAGTTTGTCGAACGCGCGCGGCGGAAGCGTCGTATCAGCTGCTCCGGTGATCC
>WFQU01000060.1 GCA_015486845.1 Anaerolineae bacterium
GCAGTGGACGCAACCTTGACGTAGCCCGCCACGGCACCGGAGTGGAGGCTTTAGCCGGTGTTGACGCTGCTAAGCCACCTAAAGGCTCGACGCCAGTTGTAAATTTTCATTCGCTGTGGTGTGCCGTAGGCTCATGATAACTCCCTTGAAAATAAACTTCTCTGGAGGGTAGCCGAGGGCAATGCCCTCGGCTACCCTCTACCTTGTCCGGCAATTAGAAATCGCTGCTACAACTGCGAAACCTGCCTGCGCAGGTTGCATGCTAATCGCCGTAGGGCGATTTTGCAAACGTTGCCGCGACTTTTAGTCGCTGGGCCAAATTGCTACCCCCGGCCCCCAATTCTGGGGGTGTGTTGTTGCTCCTCCTAAGGTTGGGGGACAGGGAGCGTTTTCAGCCGCTATGGTACGCCGCAGGCCCATGCCAGCTCCATTCCGATGGAATATCGTCAAACCTGGACGGCATGAATCTGTTTCATAAGCATGTCGAACCAGCGTTTATCCCGTTTCCACTGACTACCCGGGCAATCGGTACAACGAGGATGGCCGGCAACGCTCTGGCAAAGACCCTGGCCATTGCAGCTCGTGCAATCCACGCTATCTATATAGCCGGGAAATTCCTTGTGGCCCAGCACATTCTCTTCCGGAATGTGCAACAAAGCCATCAGCCAGGCCACGAGCTTGCCGCCGGATAAAAGCTGCGCCTCTGTGGGCAAGCGATCGTCGTTGAAATCACCGTTAAAAGCAACACCGACAGCATAACTATTGTTGTCGCCCACATGATACGAAACCGTCTCCAACCGATTCGTCTGATAAATCACACCATCCGAAGCAATATAAAAATGGTAACCAATACCCGGCCAGCCACGGGTATTAACATGGTATCTTGCAATAGCTGCGGGCGTAAATTCGTGAGGATCGCCGCTATGATGGATGGCGATATGCGTAATAGCCGCAAGGGAGCGGGTCGCATACCGCTTCGACGGATGTTTTAGTAGGCTATCAACCAAATCTTGCATGGAGGGTTGCACTGGCAAAGGCTTTTGCGCCTGAGCCAACGAAGCTTCCAACGCGGAAACTTTCTCCTGTAATTGCGCCACCAACTGCTGCAATGCGCCCTTATCCGCAGCGGATTGTAACTGCTCGGAGACTAAGGCCAATAAACGCTCTTTGTATTTGCCATCATGCAGCCACTGGTAGCCGGGAGAAAGATAAGCAATTTGCACCAACTCGCTCAAGCCATAAATATCGTGAATGGTCAAATGCAACGTGCTAAGCAGCCAGGCGATCAGGTCGGCGGCCGCCTTTAGTTGCGGAAATGGAGGAATCTCCAAAGTAAAATTGCCGGCCAAACAAATATTCACGCCATGCCACAAATACGGCTGTTCCTTGCTGACCGTTTCCGTGAGTGGTTCCGTCTGTAAGATCGTGCCATCAGCCAGAATGTAATACTGATAGACAATTCCCGGCCAACGCTCACGGTGGGCGGCAACGATATCGGCCAGAGGACGATTGGCGTCGACGGCGGTATGGTGCAGCACAATTTCCGTGATCTCTGTCAGTGGCCGCTGAACCATGGCCAGCTCATCGCGGGACAATTCGTGGATTTTATCCACGATAGGAGGCGGCTCGACGCCCTTTTGAGCGTTCCCGACGGCAGCCGTGGTAATCTCTTGCAACCGCTGTCGCGCCGTCAAAAGCTCTTGACCAATGGGCAGCAGTTGCACGCTGGTCGCCCCCGTGGCCTGCAAAGCAATCCTCTGAAAATATTGCGTGCGCGTACCCCTTTCCAGCAAAGTATCGGTCAAAGGATAACCTGTAATAGGCAATCCATAGCGGAAATAGAACGCCAAAAAAGGTTGCTTGACCACATGCCCCGTTTCGTCGAAAAAGCGCGACGACTCCGCCGTCAAAACTACTTTGATGGAAACACTATACGGGTTCGCTTTCTCCTCGGAAAACCAGGCTACGCCTTCACGCACCAAATCCCATTGCAAAACATATTCGCCGGGATCAGCCGGCGCGGCAAACTTCGCCGTTAGCGTAACCGCTTTGCCCGGTGCTAAATCGGCGGGCAAAGCAGTGCGATACCCTTTCGTGGCTGGCACTTCAGCGCCGCCAGGAATGAACCAGCGGTAGCCCAGTCGCACCGGATGATCACCGCCGGCCGGCCACGTCTGCGTGCCAGTATTCACTAAAGTGAACCGCGCTTCCGCCATGCCGCCTAAAGGAATTTGTGTTGGCACTTGTGGGCTCTCCCAACGCACCGCCCACGGTTGCGGTTGTGGCCGGGGCACTTTGGCCACCTCATAAGGAATAGGCGTAATGCGGCCATCTTTCTTTCGCCAGGCGTACATTTCCCAGCGCGGGTCGGGCGAAGAGAGAATGTAAGAAGAAGCAGAGCCAATATAGGCATAGCGCTGCAAAAGCGTGTAGTAATCCATATACTCCTTGGCAATGTGCGCTTCTTGCACCTGGCCAGGCGGGGTAGCATCACCAAATTCCGTAATCTCGATCACTTTATTGGGAAACCGCTGGTGATATGGCAAAAAGTGCATGCCCCACGTTGGATCGGTCATGTGGTCGTATTGCCAATAACAATGCACGCCCAGCCAATCCGCGGCATTTATCGCCGGACGACAAACCTCTGCCCAAGCTAAATCGGAGGGTGCCACAGGTTGCAAGGCCAGGCCAGGAAAACCGAAAGAACCTTGCGGGACCGCGGCTCTCAGTTTCGACAATACCGCCAAGAACCAATCTCGAAAATCAGCAGCATCGGATAGTGCCCCCCCCCATCCTTCACCCCGATTGGCCAAATTAGGCTCATTGTGGATTTCGAAGCGGTGCGTCCATTTGAGCAATTGCTTGAGCCGCGGAATGGCCTGATTAACGAACGCATCCGGTGTGGGGTGTTGCCCTTTACAATCACAGAAAATACGAACGATAAACTGCATCTCAGGATTAATTTGCCGGGAACGAATATAAATTTCATCGCTATTGAGCGTCATGGTCTTCAGAAGCTCAATTTTAGCGATGCGCATGACATCGAAATCTACGTCAGGGAATGTTTGCGTGTCATTTCGTGCGTGCAGCCCAACTAATGCCCTTCCCATAATCAATCTCCTTCGAAAATAGAACGCAGATCAACGCTGATGTGCGCCGATAAACGCTGATCTCAAATATATTACGCCCGCAATACGAAAATTCCTGTTATTAAACCCGGTTCATACTATTGGCCACGATCAAGCGCATACCAACGCACGGCGACAACACTATGTAAGCGCTCGTTGCCAACAGGATGGCAGCGGATAGCAGAAAAAGTTGTGCACTGAATTTCCTGCCAATGCGGCAGGACTTCAACGTGCTATGAGAGCAAAAAGGGGTCTCCTTTTTTGACTAAGGCATCCAATTGTTTTTTGATCGCGCCGCTATCCTTGCCAGTTAGCCGGCGCACTTTCACGCCGGCAGATCGCAAACGCTGTTCAGCCTCTTCCGAAATCTTCCAGGTTGGGCCAATAATCGTAACCCTGGCAGCTAATAAAGCGCCGCTTAGAGAGAAACCGGCTGTAGGATGGTAATGCGCAATATAATTTTCTGCGTTGAGCCAGTTGCTTCGGTCCCATTCGCCCTCCTGACACCAAAATAGGAGGTAATGATCGATCTTCTTACCACTGGCACGAGCCAACAACCTTTTTCTCACGTCAGTCACGGCGTCTAAAAGCTGCTGGTGCCAGTGCAAACCCTGGCGCCATTGTTGTCCCGGACAAGGAATTTTTCCCTGGAAAAAAGGTAAATCATTATGTCCAACGACGTTCTCTATCGGTAAGGCCAAAACATGCAACAGCCAAACAATAAGGCTGGCACCAGCATCTATCTGCGCCGCGGTGGGCACAAATTGGTCGAATTTGCCAGCGAAACAAATTCCAACGCTATATGGGTTAGCCGGCCCAGCCTGGTAGGAAACCATTTCCAAAGCGTTGCCCTGCTGAATCCTGCCGTCTGGCAGGATGTAGAAATGGAAACCAACGCCGGGCCACCCCAACTGCTCCACGTGGTACTTGGCAATATCAGCTAAAGGGATATTAGCCGCCACACCGCTCTGGTGTATGACAATATGGGTAATTGCGCTAAGAGAACGCCGCTGATAACGCTTCGTTGCGTGCTGCAACAACTGATCGGCCAGCATTTCTATGGCCGGTCTCGGCGCTGTAAGTAATGTCTTGCCATCCAACCTCTGTTCCAGCCAAGCAAGCCTGGCACGCAATCGATCAGCTTCATTGCGCAAAGCGACACACGCCGTCTCTGGAGCTCCTTCTGCCGTCGTCGTTGTCTTCATTATACTCCTCTAATCGGTTTGCGGGGTGGTAGCATCAGGCTGTTTCTCTGATAACGCTTCTAAAAGATGGGCCATGTTACTCGTAATTCCTTTTCCACGAGCATGGGTGCCGTTCTCGCTCCGGCGAGTGGCGGCACAATCTCAATTTCACCTTTACCCACCCAGTAGGTCGGCCAAATCGGTCAAGTCACGCTCCCGCAAAATTGAGCGTTTCCAACTGCTAATCATCGGCACGGTAAACGGGAGCAGGCGCAAACTATAGTAAGGTGGCAAAATTGGGATGCCGACCATATCACCAAAAACTATCAACACGAAAAGTTGCTCTAAATTGCCCCTTTCTTTGTAAAGGTACCGGGTCATATCGTAATAAGTCATCCCGTAAATAAAGCCTTTAGCTAACATAAGGATATGACGCCACTTAAGCCGCCAAGACGATAACCTTTGCTGCTTGCGCCTAACAAACATATCGTGCGCCCCCCCCTGACTCAATACATGCCAGACATTCAAATATTTTCTAAACGAAAACCATGTCCGCGTACTGTCACGATGTAATGATGCTGTGCGTCGTACTCGGCCAGTCGTTCACGCAGCCTGCGCACCAAAGCATCAATAGCTTGTTCTGTCACCCCCGCCTTACTGTCCTCAGGCCAAACAGCTTCCACGATAGCGTCACGAGACACAACATTTCCACCTTGTTGCCAGAGGAAAGACAGAAATCGGAACTGCGCTGGCGATAGTGGGGGGCTAATTTCCCGTCCGTTGACCCAGACAGTACGCCCCGGTACAGACATGCGCAGTCCCAACGGTACAGCGTGTTGGGCTTCCAACGTCAACGGTTCCGTTTCCTCGGCGCCGACAAACGCCAGCTTAAAACGCATCGCAATCTGTACCTCATCACCATCGACCAAACGTGTTGGTGCCACAACAAGCTCACCGTTACGAAATGTCCCGTTCTTGCTGTGCAAATCCTCCAGATGGTAATGCCCCTCTTGCAGGAAAATCCGAGCATGGCGGCGGGAAACCACCCGATCCGACAAAACAATGTCACAAGTAGGGTCGCGGCCGATTAATAGCGATTGTTCCCCTAAAAGCCAACGACGCCCTCCTTGACTCCCTTGTGACAATATTAGCATAGCTTTTTCTTGGATTTTTGGCAAGGGTCAATCTCCTTACTAAGGCCGAGAACAAATAAATACCGAAACATCCGCTCGTTATCCAATAATGTGCGCGTGATGCCCATTTCTGTTTAAACATTACTTCTCGCTTCTACTCCCTCAAATGTCGAAAAATGGCACGGAATTAGTAAACGCGTTCCAAGGCATCCTCTGGAGAAAGCGGATCGTCTAAAGAGCGCAAATAGATATATTTGAAAAGATCGCGCAAAATAGCTGCTAACGGCGCAGCCAGCAACATACCCATTAAGCTCCAAAGTTGATTACCAATAATATACATAATAATGATATAGATAAGCCACTGGCGAGCCAGTTGTGTTGTCTGCGGCACATTTTCCTGATAGCGAAGCCATAAATATCGGCTAAGACCTCTCACGTGCTGCAATAACGACGGCCAAGCAGCGGCTAACCTTTCCATTTGTGCGGCAAACGGTGGCACTAACGCCACAATGAATAAAACAAAAAAGTCCAAATCCGGCCAAGTAGACCATGCAATGGCCAACGGCCGGGCTATGCCTCACTTACGAAGGAAAGAAGGGAATAACGTCAGGCACCCATTAACCAACGATGCCAATAAATAAGCGCCAAGAAGGCCAATTATAGTAGGGATCAAGGCATTCCAGGATGCATACAGTAGCCACGCCAACAAAACAAACGAAACAGTAACAAGCATGAAACGCCGTCGATGTTGTCGCGGCAAATTCAACCACGACAATACCCAAGACCAAACCGAAACGCTATTATGATTTATGGAAGAGGTCTCGGATTGCTGCATCAGGGGTAACCTCCGTTTCACATGCAGTACACCATGCCGCTAAGAACTCGATATTCCCTTTGGCCCCCTGTATGGGAGAACGTATGACGCCCAGCAACAGCCAACCGAGCGTACCTGCTTGCGCTAAGACTTTTTCCACAACGCGTCGGCGCACCGCCGCATCCCGGACGATACCGCCTTTCCCCACATTGCGACGCCCGGCTTCAAATTGAGGCTTAATCAGCGCTACCACCCAGCCTTCCGACTGCAAATAGCGCCCGACTTGCGGTAGTACCAGCCCCAGACTGATGAAAGAAACATCAATCACTGCCATGTTTACCTGCTGCGGAAGCTTGTCCAGGTAGCGGACATTGGTGCGTTCCAACAGCCGCACCCGAGAATCCTGGCGCAGCTTCCACGCCAATTGCCCGTAACCCACATCCACAGCATACACCCGCGCCGCGCCACGCTGCAACAGACAGTCAGTGAAGCCGCCGGTGGAAGCGCCAATATCTGCCGCCGTCGTACCTGTCACGTTCAACGAAAAGGCATCCAGCGCCGCCGCCAGCTTGTATCCGCCTCGGCCAACATACGGTGAGCGCCCCTGCACGGTGAGCGCCGCCTGAACATCCACTTGCTGTCCCGGCTTTTCACCTTTCTGTCCGTTCACAAAAACCTGCCCGGCCATGATCAACCGCTGCGCCTCTTCACGGCTCCCCGCCAACTCCTTGGCAAACAACAGCCGATCTAAACGGTCTTTCTTTGTGCGGAGCTGCCCACGGGCTACGTCATGCCTCACGTGCTACACTCCCCATCATTCGCTGGCACTGCCGACACAGACTCCACCGAGAATTTCGCAAAACGGCGTTGGAACCCAATAGTTACTTGCTTGCCAAGCCAGGCAAAAGGAAAAAACAGCGTATCTAATGCGACACTAACCCAACACAAAAAATGCCCCATCACCCGCAGCAATGGATCGACAAAATGCAAGAAATGCCAACGGCCATATAGCCACACCAACAGCAAGGTTGCGAGCGAGACAGAGAATTTCACCATATCGTGAATATTCATATGAATGAAATCTTCGATGATCAACTCGATGCCGATGTTAAGGATAAGCAAATAGGCGGCGTGTACCAAAATAGGCTCTTTTTCCACCACCAAAGAGAATATCCCCGCAGCGAAACGCATGACCAAAATACCCAACGCTACGCCCAAAACCACCACCCAGAACTCATCGGAAAGCGCCACCGCTGCAACAACATTGTCCAGGCTGAAAGCTAAATCGGCCAGCTCCACCGCAACGACCACGCTCCAAAACCCTTTGCCCTTGGGAATAATAACTTCAAGCTCGTCTTCCTCCTCCTCATTGGCAGGCGGTGTGGTCATTAACGCCGCGAAATGATCCGATGCCAGCTTAAACAAGTAAGCAGCCCCAATCAATCTAAGCCAGGGGTTACTGATGATATACGTGGCGAAAAAAAGCATAGCCGCCCGGCCAACATAAGCCCCCAGTAGACCAACCTTAAGCGCGGCTTGTCTTTGATGCCCCAAGAGGTGGAAAGAGGAGCGGTGAAAAATATCTAAACGCTTCGGCCAGGGAATGTATTCATCATCCGGCAAGTGGGCAACCATAGCCCCCAACACCGCCGCATTATCAATGGACAAAATGCCCTCTAAGAAAATCAACTGCAAGACAATGGTAATTATCGAACTAAGGGAATATGCCCCCATGCCTGTTGTTCCTCCCATGGCCGACATTATACCACAGACCCTATTTCCTTCAAAGAGGACTTTCCGGCTATCAAGGCACATCCAGCCATTTCCAGCGTCTTAAACATCCTTCACGGCTATTGACAAAGCACACATAGCCGGTTATACTTTCCCCCGGCTTATGATTATGAAACATCACGTGGGTTGGGGGCCGGGGGAGCGATTCGGCCCAGCGACTGAAAGTCGCGGCAACATCTGCAAAATCGCCCTACGGCGATTAGCCTGCAATCTGCGCAGGCAAGTTTCGCAGTTGTAGCAGCGATTTCTAATCGCCGGACAAAGCAGACTGCGTTGATCAGCGCTCTATTTTTTGGAGGAAGGAGTAGCCGAGGGCAATGCCCTCGGCTACCATCCAGAGAAGTCTATTGTTAGAGGAGCTATAGTGGGAGGGAGAGAGATAACAAAACATAGCTGGCAACAACCAGTCCGACGCCGAGGGCGATTTTTACACGCAGGACTCCTGGTTTTGCTTCTACAAGGAGAGAGTTACGGCTACGCATTGGTGGACCGGCTGTCGACATTAAGCCTGCCGCCGGGCACCTTCGCCTATGGTGTTGTTTATCGTATGTTGCGCAACATGGAAAGGGAAGGTCACGTCTCTTCTCGCTGGGAAACTTCCAGTAAAGGTCCGCAACGCCGCTTGTATCGTATAACACCAAAAGGTGAGGAAGCATTACAAATGACCATGGGGAGTTTATGGGAAACAGCAGCACTTATACAACAACTAACTGCTGCTTATGAACAAGCATCATCTGAGCAATCCAATCACGACAAAATACACTTAGGAGAGAATAATCATGAAAATTGCAGTAACAACCACAGCACCGGACATTGATGCCATGATAGAAACGCGTTATGGCCGAGCATCGTATTTCGTCATCGTCGATAGCGAAACAATGGCCTGGGAAGCTAAGGCTAACCCGGGCAGCAGCGCCGGCGGCGGAGCAGGCATCCAAGCGGGCCAGTTCATAAGTGCGCAAGGAGCAACGGTCGCTGTCAGCGGCGGCTTCGGGCCCAATGCTTACGGAGCGCTATCCGCAGCAGGCATCAAAATGTACACAGCCCAAGGCGGCAGCGTACGTCAGATCGTGGAAGCGTTTAAAGCAGGAGCGCTTACGGAGGTCAGAATGCCCACAGGTCCGGAACGACACGGCGGCAGAGGCTCAGGCCGTGGTCGTCGCGGCGGAGCAGGTTGGTAAGATGATCATCACCGTTGCCAGCGGTAAAGGGGGCACCGGCAAAACAACCGTGGCCGTAAACCTGGCGCTCTCTATTGCCAGCGCGGACCACTGGCCGGGGAAGCCCCTTCTTTTCGTCGACGCGGACGTAGAAGAACCCAACGCCCACCTGTTTTTGAAGCCAGTCATTCAGACACAGGAACCTTTTGGGCTACCCATTCCTCACGTGGACGCAGCCAAATGCCAATTATCGGGAAAATGCGCACAAGTGTGTGAATTCCACGCCATTGCGGTTCTGGGCACAAAAGTGTTAGTTTTCCCCGAACTGTGTCATGGTTGCGGTAGTTGCACCCTGGTTTGTCCAGAACAAGCGATTCACGAAGAGATTAACCAAATTGGTGTCATTGAAAGCGGTCAAGTGGAAGGCGTGCCAATTTCGTTTCTGCGCGGCGTGTTAAATGTCGGAGAGGCATCGGCTACGCCCCTTATCCGTGCTGTAAAACAGCGCTTGCCGGCCGGGCGCACAGTGATTATTGATGCACCGCCGGGAAATTCCTGCCCGGTAGTGGAATCCATGCGCAAGAGTGACTTCGTGCTTTTGGTAACAGAACCAACGCCGTTTGGCCGACACGACTTGGCATTAGCTGTGCAAGTAGCGCGCGAGGAAATAGGTCTACCGGTGGGTGTCGT
This sequence comes from Anaerolineae bacterium, assembly GCA_015486845.1. Classification (GTDB taxonomy): domain Bacteria; phylum Chloroflexota; class Anaerolineae; order JAADDB01; family JAADDB01; genus WFQU01. Next base: position 9,901 of record WFQU01000060.1, read on the forward strand.
AATCAACAGAGATGGCATCGGAGATGACAGCGTTGACCGATTCTGTGGTGAGCATAATGTCCCTATTTTACTGCGTATCCCCATGGATCGCGCCATTGCCGAGGCCTATTCAGACGGCGTACCATTAGTGAATATCCAGCCAGCCTATAAAACGACATTTATTAATCTCTTCCGGCGCATCCAGCAGGAGGTCCAACGATGAAACAATTAGTCATTCTCAGTGGCAAAGGCGGCACAGGCAAAACCAGTGTCACTGCCTCATTAGCTCATTTGGCCGCTCGAGAAACGAGGATCGTTTTAGCTGATGCTGACGTGGATGCGGCAAACCTTGACCTCTTGTTAGCTCCCACCATTTTAGAAAAACATGATTTCAGCAGCGGCGTCATTGCCAAAATCGATCCAGCTGCGTGTATTTCCTGTGGTATCTGTACGGATGTTTGCCGATTTGACGCTATCGACGTCATTGACGGCGTGTACACCGTAGATGAGATTGCCTGCGATGGCTGTGCAGCTTGTTTCTACCAGTGCCCGGCGAATGCAATTTCACTGCCGACACCGGTCGTCGGCCAATGGTTCCATTCCGACACGCGCTTTGGGCCGCTACTGCACGCGCACTTGTTCGCCGGCCAGGATAATTCCGGGAAATTGGTGACACTGGTCAAACAAGAAGCAAAATTGTTAGCCTTGGATGAAAATCGGGAATATGTCATTGTGGACGGACCGCCGGGAATAGGGTGTCCTGTCATATCGGCAGCCTCCGGCGCAGACATGGCACTCATTGTCGTCGAGCCCACCGTTTCCGGCGTGCACGACCTGGAACGAGCCTATGCCACCACCGCACATTTCGGCATACCAACGATGGTTGCCGTCAATAAGACGGACATCAACCCTGAACGCAGCCAAGAAATTATTGCTTATTGCCAACAAGTCGGGTTGCCCCTTATCGGCACCATCCCTTTCGATACCATCGTCACAGAAGCAATGGTCAACGGCCAACCGATTACAGAATATGCCCCGACGCACCCCGTCTCAGCCGCCATGTACAGTCTCTGGGAACAAATCAGGACAGTGATGCAAAATGACAAGGCTTCGAAGAAGTAAACCATGATAGAAGAAACACGACTTACTAATAACATCTCGCCCGATAACTTGAAAGAAACGATCATCTGGCGACTAAAAATGGTCATCGACCCGGAAACTGGTGCCGACGTGATTCGTATGCGGCTAATCGAGGATCTTCACGTGGATCAACAAGGCAGTGTCTATTACAAATTCCGACCCTCTTCGCCCATTTGTCCCATCGCCGTCCAATTGGCCATCGACATCAAAAAGGCTGTAGCAGAAGTGCAGGGCGTCAAACGGCAAGAAATTGAAGTCGTAGGTTACATGCAAGCAGAGCAACTCACAACCTTGATAAACGCGCCAGAAGCGTAACCATCGACACAAGCCAGTGGAATCTCTACCCGGATGCAAACACCCCGGGTACAAAATGGAAAGCCTTGCGGGCCGAGAACACAGCCGCAACAGGACCTTACATTTAATGACAAGATAGCTCTCGGTAAGCGTCCAGAAATGATTTCCCTGTTTAGGCGTTGTACTTCTAAACAGGGAAAAACTGGACCTGCCCCACGGGCGTAACACAATTAAATTGTTACTCGTCCCGTCCACGCTTTGACAAACAAACTACTTTTCCATACAATATATTTAGTTATCGAGGCGACGTAGCCAAGTGGTAAGGCAAGGGTCTGCAAAACCCCGATCGCCGGTTCAAATCCGGCCGTCGCCTCTCTTTTTATGGTTAATCTCACCACACTGGTATCCAAATTAGCAAGTTTCATATTCTATTCAATTCAGTACACAGCATATTAAGGTAAATTCGAAAGAAGGCCACCCCATGAAAAAACGCTTCCTGGCAATTATCGTCTTCCTGCTTTTGCTGTTCCTGGCGCGAAACACCTTAGCATCCACAACCAAACACGTTGATTCAACGATTTTTGCACCAGGGCGTGTTTTGGTCCAGTTAAAGTCACCATCTCCCCGCCAGCGTGCGACTTTTTTTGCTGAGCGAAATTTGCAAATCATTCGAGAAATCAAGCGTCTGCACATCCAAATCGTGGCTGTTCCCGCCGGACAAGAAATGATGTGGGTCAAACGTTTGCGCCGGCTACCGGCTGTCTCTTTCGCCGAGCTAGACTACCAATCCCACACGTTGCTCACACCGAACGATCCACAATTCTCCCGGCAATGGAACCTACGCCAAATCAATGCGCCGGCAGGCTGGGACATCCAGACCGGCAGCAACGCTGTCGTTATCGCCATCATCGATACCGGCGTCGACCTGACTCATCCCGACCTGGCCGGCAAAATCGTCGCGGGCTACAACTTTGTCAATAACAACAACCAGCCCCAGGACGACAACGGACACGGAACACACGTGGCCGGTATTGCGGCTGCGATTAGCAACAACGGCATAGGCGTAGCCGGCGTGGATTGGGCTGCACGCATCATGCCGCTCAAATGTTTGAACAGCGATGGTTCTGGCTGGGACAGCGATATTGCCGACGCGACCCGCTGGGCCGTAGATCACGGCGCTAAAGTGATCAACATGAGTTTTGGTAGCACGACCCCCTCTGCAACCCTGGCCAACGCTATTGCATACGCGCATAATCATGATGTACTTGTCGTGGCGGCAGCCGGCAATGAATTCGAGCAGGACAACAATATTGAGTATCCTGCTGCGTTTCCTTACGTGATGGCAGTAGCTGCCACCAACAACCAAAACCAGCATGCGTCGTATTCCAATACCGGCAACTATATCGATATTGCTGCGCCCGGTGGCAACGCCGCTGCCCAAATTTTAAGCACTATCTGGCGCGGAACGGGCCTGGCTTACGACATCATGTACGGCACTTCCATGGCAACGCCGCATGTGGCCGGCTTGGCGGCGCTGGTCATGGCGCAAAACCCGCAATTAACGGCGGACCAGGTTGCCTGGGCCATCGAAAGTAGCGCCACCGACCTGGGACAGGCCGGCCGGGATAACATTTTCGGCTACGGGCAGATAGATATGGCGGCCGCATTGAACGCTGCAGGTCATCTCTCTCCCATGCCCACGGCAACGCCAGCTCCACCTACCCCCACTCCGCTACCCGGCGACGCGTATGAGCCGGATAACAATTGCTCTGCTGCAAAAGTAATCCAGCCGGGAATAATCCAGCACCACAATTTCAACACGCCCAGCGACGAGGATTGGGTAGGCTTCACATTGGACAGCCCGGCCGACATCGTCCTGCAAACCAGTAACCTGACGGGCAATACCGACACAGTTCTCGAGCTATATGATGGCAATTGCCAACATCGCTTGGCCCGCGACGATGATAGCGGCGTAGGAGTGGCTTCTCGCATCGAAATGGATAGCTTGCCGGCCGGCCAATACTATGGGCGTGTCTTGCTTTACGGCGGAAATAACTTCGATAGCGATAGCAGTTATGACCTGACTTTGACGAACAATGTAATACCGGCTTGCCTAGCCGAAAGCGCACATCCTTACCCCAATAACCTGGACCGGACATGGGTTATCACCAATAGCAACGCCAGTGCGCTTACCTCACGTGTCCATTTCTGGCGTATCGAAACAGAAGACGGCTATGACTTCCTGGATATCGAGGATAGGCAAGGACAAACCGTCCAGCAGTTGACCGGCGCCTACGAAGATTGGTGGAGTGACCCGATCCCCGGCCGCGTGATTCGACTTCGTCTATCCAGCGACAGTTCCATCCCTGCGTGGGGTTTCTGTGCTGACAAAATCGCAACGGTGGCCAACCGCCCGGCTAATTCCATCGCCATTGCCCCGCCCGAAGCAACGTTGCGCTCGGGGACAATCATACCCCTGCTTGTGACCGCTGTACTTAGCGATGTGGTGGATAGTGCTGACTTCCGACTTTCCTTTGATCCCGCCCTGTTGCAAATCGTCGACGCCGTCGGACATCCGGTCGATGCGATCCAGCCGGCGAGCACGTTGACGGTGACATTGCAGAACAAAGTGGACAATCAAGCAGGCCGCATCGACTTTGGCGTGGGCCGATCGCCCCAAGCTGCGCCTATCAGCGGCACATTGACTTTAGCAACATTCTACGTGCAAACGCGCGGCGCAGGCGATACGGCTATGCGATTCCAATCCGGTACGGCTTTCTTCCGGCATGGCTTGGCCATACCGTTAGCCATCGACAACGGGCACTACCACATCACCGGCCTGTTGCGCGGCACAGCCATATTAGAGGGTCATACGCCCCAGCACCAAGCCGGGAAACGGTTGCGGCTGCACATGACGAATGGTGCCGGCATTTCCACGACGATGACGACAACGCTGGACAACGTCGGGAACTTCAGCGTTACCGTTCCTTATAGCGGAACATTCACGCTAACGGTCAAAAGTGCTCACGCGCTGGGCAACCGTCGCCACCATGTCCGGATTCCAACAGCCAATCCGGTGGCCATGGGCACTCTGCGGGAGGGAGATGCTAACGGTAACAACCGGATCGCCGGGGCCGATTACTCCCTGCTGGTGACCGCTTTTGGCACCACGCCGGGCGCGACAGGTTGGGACTGGCGCTGCGATTTTAACGATGACGGCGTTATTGATTCCCACGATTTCCAACAAATCGTGCGTAATTACAACATGCAGGGGCCGATGGAGGTCGCAACACACGCACAAGCAATCCTCTCGCGACAACCGGTTACGCTCACGTTGCATAGCAGGAATATGGTTGTGCAGGCGGGAACAATATTTACCGTAACTATTGCATTACATAGTCCGAAACAAAATATCGATGTCGCAGATCTCGTTCTCCATTGGCCTGATCACCCGTGGCGACCGTTGCCGCGGGTCCAATTAGGCTCGCCGCTTTCTGTTCTGTTGCACCAGAAAGTCGAGCCGCACATATTGCGCGTGAGTGCGGGCAGGCCGGTAACGCCACAAAATACGTCTGGCCAATACACGGTTACCCAAATAGCGTTCCGTGTGTACGGTAACACCCAACCCGGCATGTATACGATGGATTTGACGGGCAGCAAGCTCTTCTACCGGGGCAATGCTATCGGTTTCACGGCACCGGCGCTGCACATCACCATCGAAAATGCCCTGCACCGCACCACGTATTTGCCTTTCATTGGGGCCAGAAATGGACAGTAACTGCTATTGGAACAACAGAGCATGGCATTGACATACTCTTGGCGCGAACGGAATATCTTAGGTGCGGTGGCGATTGCGTTGTTAGGCTTGCTGATAGGCTGGCAATTTCTGGTCGTAACGACAGCCAGGGCCAATGCCTCCCCGCCTCACACCTGTCGCAATCTCATTCGCAACGGCGGCTTCGAAAATAGCACGGCCTGGTACACCTACACGGTTAATGGGCATGTCCTACTAAGTACTAAGCATCCGCACAGCGGGCATCGTGCTCTCTATTTAGCTGGTGGCAATGGTGACCGGGACGAGGCGTGGCAGGTCATTACAGCGCCGGTCGGCAGCACATTCCGGCTTACATATTGGTGGCAGGTGGGAAGCTGGGAACGTTTTCCGGCCCACGATTGGCTCACCGTCTCGCTGCAAACAGCCGGCGGGGCGCTTTTAACCAACATCGCTACGTACAACGACGGCGATCAGAGCCCCGATTGGCACCGAGCAACTTTCACGCTGACCGGAGCGCTGCCGCCGGGTCAGCTGCGTCTGCGCTTTTGGGCCACGACCGATGACACCAATCCAACCGACTTTTTCATTGACGACGTCGACCTCGAGGCATGCCAAACAACATTGCCACGCCGGCTTTTCTTTCCTTTCCTTAGCCAGTTTTGGTAGCGAGCGACAGCCTATCCGGGGAGGGTTAGAAGTTCAACTTCTTGGAGAAGTTGAACTTCTATGTGGAGAAAAAAGAACGCCGGCTGCTTCAACAGCAACCGGCGCTTGGGTAATTCCGGTAAACAAGGGAAAAACTTACTCGCCGCCTAAGGAAAGGCTCTTGCTGCGTTCGATAGATTGCAGCGCTAAATAACGATCGCCAAAACGATCAATATTACCCATTTCGGTGTCATACTGGTCGAAATGGCGTTCCTCGTCTGCGACCAGTGCCTCGAAAAGCTTCTTGGAACCGGAGTCGTTGTTTGCCGAGCATTCCTTGGCCCACACATTATATTCCTGGACGCTATCTTGTTCCATCTTACTCGCTAAGGCCAACATGGACTTAACATCGTGAATTTTCTGCACATCTGCAGCCACGACCATTTCTACTTCGCCTTTCAAGAACAAAATACGCTCAGCCAATCGTTCGACGTGCAACATCTCTTCGATGGCCGTCCTCTTGAAAAGGCCGGCCAGGAGGTCATAGCCTTGATCATCACTATGAAAATGGAAATACATGTATTGATGAACAGCTAATAACTCATCCGCTACAGCTTTGTTAAGTAGGTCAATGCTCTTTTCGTACATAACTTGTTGCCTTTCTGCCTGTTTGGGCAAAATAAAATATAGCTAAAAGGTCTTACCTCTCCCGGTCAGACTACTCCGTCTCCCATTTCCACAAACCGTGCAAATTGCAATACTCGCGCGCCTTTTCCGGCATTTCGCTTATTGAGAAAATAGCTACAGGCGGCTCGCCAGGCTTCAGGAATTGGTGATAGACCTTGCCATCGCTAATGACCTCCACCCATTGAATAAAGTGTTTCTCTTCCATGGGATGAAGCGTGCTCCCCACAGTTACTTTGACGCCTTCGTTAACTTTTTCCACCACCGGCACATGTTTCTCCGTGGCAGAATCAGCCGTTCGTTCTTTCAACAACAACATCGGTTGGCCACAACAGGTCAGCTCGCCTTTGCCGGCGTGCAATACTTCCACGATATTACCGCAAATTTTGCATTTGTAGACCTGCAACTTCTCTGTCATCGTTACTACCCTCCTTATAAAACTCAACTAAATTAAAAAAGCGGATGCAAGAACTATCTCTGCAACCACCAACGCGCGCCGGCATTTAAACCGCCTTGTGACAGAACCACCAATCAAAGCAGTCGTAATCCTTGGGGCGTTGCTCGGCGGTGTCCACATCGGAAGCCGGCGGTACAATCACTTCGCTGCCGATAAGCTCATTTTCGGGCCAATTGGCCGGCAAAGCCACGTCATGGGCATCCAAAAGCTGGAAACCTTTCACCATGCGCAGGATTTCCTGCATGTTCCGGCCCAATTCCTGTGGATAGTAGAGGATCGCCCGGATCGTGCCCGTGGGATCGACAATGAATACCGCTCGGACGGTCGTGGTACCTTTGCCCGGATGAATCAAACCCAAAGCATGGGATACATCGGCTGTGTGGTCCGCAATAATCGGGAACTTAATTTCCACTTTCAGGTTATCCTTGATCCATTCCACCCATTTAATATGAGAGAACACCTGGTCGACGCTAAGACCGATTAGATCGCAATTCAACGCCTGGAATTCGTCGTAAAGCTTCTGAAAAGCTACAAACTCAGTCGTGCATACCGGCGTAAAATCGGAAGGATGGCTAAAAAGGATGAACCACTTGCCGCTATAATCACCGGGCAGATATTTCACGCCATGTGTCGTCTGTACTTCCAACTCCGGGAAAGGATCCCCTATCAAGGCCATTCGATTTTCCATCTCAATACCTCCATATTCTCGAAACAGTTCAAACTTGTTTCTCTTGTTCGTTCATATTCCTGTTGCAACATCCCATTTGGCGTGCACGAGCCGTTTGCGGACGATACATTGCCTAATACGATAAACTAATTATACTTTATAAACTCGATTATTGCAATAATAAATCAGCGCGTTTACTTCGCTAAATAAGCATCCTGAAATAATCTCCATAGAACGCTGATCAAAGCTGATCTCAAATATATTACGCCAGCAATACGAAAATTCCTGTTATTAAACCCGATTCGTACTATTGGCCACGACGCAGCCAAAACTATTTTTCAAGGGATCTGGAGGGGGAAACGCCCCCAATAGTATGCCCCTCTTTTTCGGTACGGGGGGAGCTAAAGCCTGCAATCCCCAATCTTATCAAGAGATTTTCATCCGCTGTGGTGCGCCTGTCTGCGCGCCTGCACAGGCAGACCGCCGGCCCATACCGACTCTCTTTCCGCATTCCTTCCTAATTAGGCACCGGCAGGCCGGATAGTGTTCGTAAATAGCTTATGATATCTTCCCGGGTAAGCATCCCCACAATGCGTCCTGCTGACATGACCGGCAACTGGTTGACGCCGTCACGATCCATCGCCGTCAGTGCTTGCCACAGATCCGTGCCGGGCTGCACAAACCGCAACGCGGCACCAGAAATCATCACCTGGGTCACTTTAGTTGCGGACCAACGATTACGAGGCACAGTGGTCATTAAATGAGGCGTCAATAAACCAATCACCTTACCATCTCGTTCTACAATAAAACTCCGTTCACCGTTTCCCAAAATATGCTCATCCACCAAGTCTTGTAATGTCGTGTCTGGCAAGATGCTCACGTAGCGGCGACTCATTGCGTCGCCAACCCGATGTCCTGCCAGCAAGTCCTGTAGCCGTTGCTGACGCATTTGCGATGCTGCAGCGCCATCTAAGAACCAGCCAATAAAAGCAATCCATAGCCCATTGATGAAATCACCGGCGAATATTTGCCACACACCCACGAAGATAAACAAATAGCCGATGGCGGTGCCGACATTGCCAGCGAGGCTCGTAGCCCGGCGCAAATTGCCTGTTATACCCCAAACAGCCGCCCGAAAAACACGCCCACCGTCCAACGGGAAACCGGGAATTAAGTTGAACGCGCCTAAAATGACGTTGATATAGGCCAAATACTCCATCAGCGCCAACAAAGGCGCAACAGGCTCGGCAAGGTACCGCAGCAGACCAAATAATCCACCTAATGCGAAACTCACCAACGGGCCGGCAATAGCAATCAAGAATTCAATCTTCGCGTTGGGGGGATCAGAAACGATCTGGGAGATGCCCCCGAAAATGAACAAAGTAATACTACGCACGCGAATTTTATAGTGCAAAGCAACTACTGAGTGGCCAAGCTCGTGCAAAAGCACGCTGACAAAAAGCAGCACGGCCGTAATAGCGCCTAAGACCCAATACTCCACGACTGGCCAATGCTTGAATGCTTGCGGATAGTAACCGACAGCCAATGTCCAAGTGAGAAGCACAAAAACCAAGAACCAAGAATAATCGATTTCTATGGGAATTCCTAAAATACGTCCCAAAAAGATAACTCGCTGCTGTTTCATTATGTGATTCCTTTGCACGGTTCAGTTCATGTGGCCAACACCAAGACAATATCCCAATCTAAATCATCCAATTGGCGAGCACAAGTCAACCAATTCACATTACTATTATAGCATAATACAGGGAATTGACGGAGAATAGAGAGATGGGAAATAGGAAAAGGATGGCGGAGAGGGAAGTATGGAAAGTCTTCAATAAGTAGGCTTATACACATAGGAGTCATCATGGGCCTTCGGCCTGCCTGCGCGGGCACGCAGACAAGCACACCACAGCGGCTGAAAATGCCCCCTACCCCCCAACCTTGGGGGCCGGGGGTAACGGATCCGGCCCAGCGACTCAAAGTCACGGCAACATCTGCCAAATCGCCCTACGGCGATTAGCAGGCAACCTGCGCAGGCAGGTTTCACAATTGTAGCAGCGATTTCTAATCGCCGGGCGAAGCAGCCTGCGTTGATCTGCGTCCCACTCCCGTGCGCCGGCCCCTTGCCGCCGCGGCGGCGGGTACGTCAAGATAAGGTCCGCTGCCAAGAGGCTGCTTAACACCAGCCCCTTTCTAAGGGGCTTATTATTTACGTAGCACGGGGATTTGACCCCCGTGCGCTCGGGCGGCCAACCCCGTCAATTAGGAGTTCAACTTCTCGAAGAAGTTGAACTCCTTTAAAGAAAACCTGATTTTTTATCTGCGTGCGCAGCCTGCGTTGATCTGCGTCCCATCTTATTTTCAGAGAAGTTACGCAGTTCAGCCAGGCAATTGAAAGCGCAGTGCATTGGTGATACCACTATTGTATGCGTCGCTCCCCTACTTATTGTCATCGGGGAATTTCGCCGGCCACCAGTTCCAGCGGCCCAATAGCACCACAATGGCCGGCACAATAGTCGTGCGCACAATAAACGTGTCCAACAAAACGCCGACGGTGATGGCAAAAGCAAGCTGAACCAATCCCAACAATGTCGAAGACATCATGGCGGCAAAAGTGCCGGCCATGATAATCCCGGCGGAGGTAATAATGCCGCCGGTGCGTTGCAACGCTCTTTGCGTGCCCGCTCGCGTGCCCAAGATAGCTGTTTCCTCTTTGACCCGGCCCATCAAGAAAATATTATAGTCCATGCCCAACGCAATGAGCAGAACGAACATGAAAAACGGCACCCACCACGTCAGATCTTTGTGCATGATATCGCCAAATAGCAAGCGGGTAACGCCCAGCGTGGCACCATAGCTCAACAAAATGGTCGCCAACAGATAAATCGGCGCCACAATGCTACGCAACAACAAAATCAAAACGATAGCAATACCGCCGATGACCAGCCACATCACGCGGACCGTGTCCTTGGCCATGACATTCTCCAAGTCCAGCAAAATAGCCTCGCCGCCACTAATATAATTCTTTTCCTTCTCTTGAGACATCACGTTCCGCAACCGTGCCACAGTATCCAAAGCTTTGGGTGAGTAAGGTTCATTGGCTAAAACAACTTGAACTCTGGTAGCGTCACCATTAGTGGCAGTGTACGTCTCCACCAACCGGTTTAGACCGCTCTCGTTACCTGCTAACGCGGCGGGAATGAAGAAATCGTTTCCCTTATGGCGGGCGAAATAGGCGGCCAGGTTCTGTAAAGCGTCGTGCAATGCACGGCTGTCAGTTTTTAACGTTTTCTGGATGGTATTAGCTACAGAAGACGAACCGCTGTTTGGGGCTACGTAAGTGGCCGTGGGCATCTTGGTCGCGACGCTTCGGCTCAGTTGTCCCAAAGCAGTGCTCAGTTGATCCATCCCTTTGGATAATGCCAGGCGAGGATCGGGCGTGCCGGCAGTGCCGGGCAACGTTGTTTGCGGCTGGAAGGTCACTTCCGGCATCTCTTGGCGCACGATCTTGGCTAAAGAAGCCATGTTAGCCGAAGCGCCGGCCAGCTCCTGAGCCAGGCTTTGCACCTGCGACGATAGCGCGCCCTGGCTGGCTGTTGCCGTGGGCGGGATAAATGTTGTCTGTGGCATCTGCTTTTGCACCGTGTCAGCTAAATCGGTCAAGGCGCCGGCCAGTCCAGTAAATGCTTTTTGCGCCTGGGGCAAGAAAGTGGCTGCTTGGGCCGGATCGGTGGGAACAGTCGCGTTACGCATCTGCCCCGTGATGGTTTTGGCCGTTTGGTACGATGCTGTAGCGGCTAAACTGGGGAAAGTCTTGGCCATAGCGGCCAAATAATCGTCCATCACGCCCATTTGCTCCGCTAAAGTCGGCTGACCTGGCTTCGGCGCTAACGCCGCCGGATTCGTTGCCAACGCTTGCGCCGAAGTGTTCACTTGTTGTGCCATATCATCGAGCTGGTGGCTCAACAAGAGTTGTTGGCGCAACGCGGTGATCGTTTTTTGCACATTTTGCAAGTGCACCGTGGCTGCTCCGAAAGCCGATTGCCGGGCCAAAGCGGGGTAGGCAGTAACTAATTCCCGCAGATAGCTGCCCAACGTCTCAAGATTTCCGTTGCCCGTTGTTGGCTGCAGCATAGTTTGTAATTGCGTCGGATCTTGCATTTGCTTAGCACTGGTTGCTAACGAAGCCGAGACCTGCTCTAACTGCGTGGAAACCAACAGAGACTGGCTAATCTGTTTAATGGTGGCATCAATGTTGTCCAGGGCGGCCGTCGCCTGGCCGTATCCGTTCAGCGATGTCAAGTCCGGGTAAGCAACAGTCAGATCCGTCAGATAGGTCCGGAGCGCAGCAAATTGGTCGTGCATGGTAACCAGGCCCGCGGTGCCGGTGGCCGTTGATGATGTGCCGCCCGCTTGTAACTTTTGAGCGGCGGCGGCTAATTGCCGGCTGATTAATAATTGGCCGTGGACTTTTTTAAGGTCCTGTTCCAACTGATTTAGCGCATCCACCGTCGCTTGGTACCTCTTATCCTGGGCCACAGCGGGCATAGCGGTGGATAGTCCCTTAAAGTAAGCGTGCAGAGTAGTGAATTGCTGCAATGTGGCTTCGTAGCCCTGGCCGGTCAATGCTTTAACCCCCGTTTTTTGTAGGTCAGAGTGGTCGATTCCGTCAGCGATGCGCTGCAACTGTTTATCCACGCGCAACGCGTCCCCCTGAGCCGGGTCTTTCGTGCCGGCGGGTAAGGTGATGCTGCGTACATCGGCGATGCCGGGCAAAGCGCGCATTTTCTGTGTGAGCGCGTCGGCGTAGGCCAATCCCGCCGGGCTACGCGCATCCACGCCGGTTACGATGATGTCCAATGGCTGCATTTCCCCGGCGCCGAAATGATCCGCCAATAGCAAATACCCGGCTTTGGAAGGCGTATCGTTGGGCAGATCGGCTAACATATCAAAGCCCTGTTTTTGACCCCGGCCATATAGTGCCAACGGGACCAAAACCAAGATGCCAAACAACAGCGGTATCCACGGCTTGTGCGCCACCCAATCCGCCAGCCAAACCCAAAACCGAGAATCTTGGTTATGGTGTTTGGGATGCAACGGCCAAAAGGCGTATTCTTTCAGAATAGAAAGCAACGCCGGCGTGAAGGTCAATCCGGCCAGCAAGACGACGACAATGCCGATGGCCAAGCTGGGGCCAGTGTTGGAGAATAATTTCATTTTGGCGAAAAACATACCAATCATACCCACAATGACCGTGCCGGCGCTACTGGTGATGGTTCCGCCTACGCGGGACACAGTCTTTTGAGCAGCTTCTTGCCCGGGCACGTCATCAGCCATAAATTCACGGAAACGACTGATCAAGAAGAGACAATAATCGGTGCCGGCGCCAAAAAGCAGCACGACTAAAAAGACATCGGTGATGCTGGAGATGGTCCAGCCAAAGGTGCTCATCCAGGCAATAAGACCCCGCGAGATGCCGTACGACATGGCGATGGTCAGCAGCGGCACCAGCGGCGAGACCGGCGAGCGGTAAATAAGCAACAGGACTAAAATGACCAAGAGAATAGTCAGCCAGGTAGTACGATTGGCACTTTCCATCGCTTTGTCTTTGTAATCGACGACGGTGGCAGTGCTGCCAGTCACATAGCCGGTCAGGCCGGATGGCGCTTTATCCAACTTCTTCTGCATGGTTTTAATCATGTTGACAACAGCCGTGTTTTCCGGTGATCCCAAGAGATTCACGAAAATGATGGCCACTTTCCCATCAGCGCTAATTAATTGGTTTGCCAAAGCGGGATCGACTGGAGAAAGAACGGTACCGATCTCCTTTGGGTCTAAATCGTTCTGCACCCAACGGGTGATCTCGCCAATGTACTTCTGAGCTGCTTCGTCCCGCATGGAGCCTTTTTGCGCTTCCAGCACTAACACAGCTTGGCTGGGCGAACTCTGCTTGGGAAAATATTTGGCGGCCATCTCAGCTGCAACGATGCTGGGCTCTTGGGCCGGCAGATAACCACTTTGATCCGAGATGGCCACATCACTAAGGTTGGGTGCCCAGATAGTGACAACAGCCAACACGATAAGCCAAAATGCAATGATGGGATAACGATGCTTGCTGGCCAAATGGCCAATTTTCTCAAACATGCTAATTCCTTTCTGTCGATGTAATTTATCGGAACAGGCATAGCGTCCAAGTTCCAGGTAAATTGGTCACTTAACAGCAATATTTTGCAAAATGAGCTGTATTCCTTTTTCTGCTAAACGGCTCCAATCAGCGCCCTCGGGGTCCACAATGCTTTGTAAGAAAAGCCCAAAGGCTAAAGAAACAATGACATGGGCCGCAATATCCGGATCGACCGACTGCAATGAGCCCTCCGCTATCCCTCGTTCAATAATCCCCCGAAAATACTCTTTGTAGCGGTCATAGGGGGCTCGTATCGAGCGGCGAAACTGCTGATCCCGGGTCGCCTGCCGCCAAAATTCCAGGAAAATGGGGAGTTGCTCGTCCGGTATCTTGAGGATTTGGTTAGCAGCCTTGGCCATGATTTGCAATTGCTCCCGGGCAGTGGTTGACTGCGCCCGAATTTCAGCCAATTTAGTATCCAAGCTGGTAAACCATTGGTCTCGCAAAGCTAAGAAAACAGCCTCCTTGCTGGGAAAGTGGTAGTAAAATGCCCCTTTGCTGACGCCTGCATCCTGACAGATTTTAGCTACGCCGGTAGCGTCGTAGCCTATCGTGGCAAAACATTTGGCCGCGGCCTGCAGGATCTTTGCTCTTGTTGTTTTACTCCGTTGCTGTCGGGTCACTTCACCCGTCCCTTCCTTTTTCCTCACTAACTCCGTAAAATACCGACCGGTTGGTACTATTTTAGGCAAAGAACGAATTCTCGTCAAATCAGAGCAGCAAATTTCAAACGGGTCAATCCAGTGGCCCCAGTTCATTTTTTGCATTCGCACAGTGATTGCTTCAACAGGGTCACGGCCGTAGCCAACCCGCAACCGGAGGCTAAAAGCATAGAAACCCCCACGGGACAGTGATTCCGACCCATTAGGAGCTTCCGCTTCATGCGTCTAATCCGTTCCGTTCACGATCGGGCAGGCGCACACGATGCAATGGCTATTCGCCCCATCTGACTATTTGGCGCCGCCGTAGGATAGCATGACCGATATAGACATGGTTAGAAACCGCATCACTCTCAAAACATTTTGCGCCCCCTGCCAAATTTAGAATTGCTATCGACCCATCAAATTTTAGCATCACAACAAGCGATTGGCCATTATTAGTCCGGAATCTTCGCCAAAGCTTGGGCGAAATCGGCAATGAGATCGTCGCTCTCTTCAATGCCGGCGCTGAATCGCACTAAATTATCGCTGACCCCTATTTCAGCCCGTTCGACCGGCGTGAGATTGTAATAACTCAGCAACGCCGGCTGTGAAACCAGACTCTCCACGCCGCCCAAGCTGGGCGCGATGGCACTAAGTTGCAGCGCGTCCACAAAATGGGCTGTCTCCATCAGGTCTGCCGCCACAGTGAAGCTCACCACGCCGCCGCCGCCGCGCAGCTGTTGCTGGGCGAGAGCATAATCGGGGTGGCTCGGCAGACCGGGGTAGAAAACTGTGGTTATTTTGGGGTGTTGCTCTAAGTAGCGAGCTACGGCTAAACCGTTTTCGTTCTGGCGCTGCACACGCAGTGCTAAAGTTTTCAGCCCACGCAAAAGGAGGTACCCGTCGCCCGGCGAAAGCGTGTTGCCCAAAGAACCTTGCAACGCCCGCACCGGTTGTACCCGCTTCGCGGCGCCGACTACCGCCCCGGCCAGCAAATCGTTGTGCCCGGCTAAATATTTAGTGGCGCTGTGCAAGACTAAGTCAATGCCATACGACAGCGCTTGCAAATTAACCGGCGTGGCAAAGGTCGCATCGATAACCGTCAAAATATCATGATCCCGCCCCAAGGCCGCAACGGCCGCCAAATCAACTACCCGCAAAAAAGGATTAGTCGGCGTTTCCGAGAAGATCATTTTCGTTGTCGGGCGCAAGGCTGCGGCAATAGCTTCCACCCGCGGTGCCACAAGCGTAACTTGCACCCCCACTTGCCGCAGAAAGTTCTCGCTGAATAGCCGGCTATGCCGATAAACATCGTTGGTAATAACTAAATGATCGCCCGGGTGCAAATAAGCGAGGAAAAGTGTCGTCACGGCCGCCATACCACTGCTCAACAATAGTGCGTCTTCACCGCCCTCTAAAGCGGCAATCTTCTTCTCAGCGGTGCGCACCGTGGGATTACCATAACGCCCATATTCCACCCGCTCACCGTTGTTTCCGCCACCCTTCTGGGCCATGACAGAAATTAACTCCGCAGTGGTATGAAAGACAAACGGTGCGCTATGAACAACTGGCATGGTCACGCTGTGGTAACTGTGATTTGATTCTCCGGCGTGAACCGCTAACGTACTGACATGTTGTATTGTCATTACTTCCCTCCTGGGACAATTCGCGAGAAGGGAGCGGCAGGGCAGAAAAACAGGAGCTAAGAAAAATCCTCTCCTTCGGGAAGAGAGGCGCTGATAACCATCATGACACATCCTCTCATCTTCCAGAAGAATTCTGCCGGAATTGGCACCACGGTTTAGATTATACTAAACCAGGTTGCCGAGGCTTCACAGGGCCGGTCCCTCCGCCTCTCTGGATAAGAGTTTTGTTTTTTCTGCTTGCAGGTTAGCAAACATTGACAAGGATACTAACACAAAAGCGCACAACAGTCAAACGGGCGAGGGCAAGACCGATAACGCTGAGTCACCGTCTATAGAGCTCGCGGAGAACGCAGAGATAAAAACAGCTATTTCGGAGGCGTCATCATGAGCCTTCAGCCTGTCTGCGCGGGCACGCAGACAAGCGCACCACAGCGGATGATGCTCCCACTTTGGGGGGAGCAATACACCCCCAGAATTAGCGGCCGGGGGTAACGATTCGGCCCAGCGACTAAAAGTCACGGCTACATCTGCAAAATCGCCCTACGGCGATTAGCAGGCAACCTGCGCAGGCAGGTTTCGCAGTTGTAGCAGCGCTTTCTAATCGCCGGGCGAAGCAGACTGCGTTGACCTGCGTACCATTCCGGTTCGCCGGCCCCTTGCCGCCGCGGCGGCGGGGTACGTCAAGGTAACGTCCTTTGCCAAGAGGCTGCTTAACACCAGCCCCTTTCTAAGGGGCTTATCATTTACGTAGCACGGGGATTTGACCTCCGTGCGCTCGGGCGGAGAACGCCGTTGATAAGAAGTTCAACTTCTCGCAGAAGTTGAACTTCTTAAAGGGAGCCTGATTTTTTAGACGCTGCGTCAACTGATTTCCAGAGGAGGCTATTTTTCGACCATTATTTTTTATCTGCGTGCGCAGCCAGCGTTAATCTGCGTCCTATTTTATTTTCAGAGGAGTTATCATGAGCCTACGACACACCACAGCGGATGAAAATTAAGATCAGCGTGCATCAGCGTTAATCTGCGTTCTATTTTCAGAGGAGAAAACATGAAAATTGCCTTGGCCAGCGATCACGCCGGCTTTCCATTAAAAGAAGAAGTCCAGACACACTTGCAAAGCCTTGGCCACGAAGTGCTGGACTTCGGAACCAATAGCACGGCCTCGGTGGATTATCCCGATTATGCTCGTCCAGCCGCCCAGGCAGTCGCCGACGCTCGGGCAGACTTGGGCATCGTCATTTGTGGCACCGGCCTGGGGGTTTGCATGACCGCCAACAAAGTGACAGGCATCCGAGGTGCACGCTGCACCGACGAGTATTCAGCCCGCATGAGCCGTCGCCATAACAATGCTAACGTGCTTTGTTTGGGACAACGGGTCACAGGCGTCGGCTTAGCACTAAGCATCGTGGATGCCTGGCTGGTCGAGACCTTCGCAGGTGGCCGCCACGCCCGACGCGTGGCAAAAATCGAAACAGGACACCAACATTGATCGCAACGACAAGAAATAGCTCCTTCACCACCAGAATATTCCCAGGAATAGCTACCCAAACATGGAAATCGGCTTAGATGTCAGCCGGCTGGACCGGCCACAGCGCACCGGCACCGAGAATTATGCCTATCAAGTCAGCAAACGGCTGCTGGCTGCAGCCACAGTTCGGAATTTCCGGCTGCGCCTCTACGCTCGCGGTGCGCTGCCACCGGAACTTTTCCCGGCGGCCGCC
Source organism: Anaerolineae bacterium (assembly GCA_015486845.1). Taxonomy (GTDB): domain Bacteria; phylum Chloroflexota; class Anaerolineae; order JAADDB01; family JAADDB01; genus WFQU01. The sequence continues at coordinate 27,737 of WFQU01000060.1, forward strand.
GGGCCGTGGTCAGTACATACATTGCCCTGCCGGCGATTGTGGACGCATCGCTGCCTGCGCCGGGAAGTACGCACTAATCCGCCAAATGCGCTTTTCGTGCCGGCCCATGTCTTGCCAGTAGGCGCACCAGCATCGCTGCCGCAAGTAGTAACGATCCACGACTTGGGCTATATTCACTTTCCGAAGGCGCACCCCTGGCGGCAACGGCTCTATTTGCGTTGGTCGACATGCTACAGTGCCCACCACGCCACTCGCATCATTGCTGATTCTCACGCCACAGCGGACGATTTAATGCGCTATGAGGCCGTTCCTGCCACTAGAATAGAGGTCGTTTATCCGGGCTGGGATGAACATTTTCGTCCGACAAGCGAGGCGACACATATGAAATCCGTCCGCCAGCGCTACCATCTGCCAGCAGCACCCTATCTGCTTTACGTGGGCACGCTACAACCCCGCAAAAATATAGGACGGCTGTTACAAGCGTGGCAAAAAATCGTCCACAGCGGGACAGACGGAGGCGTCATCCTAGTATTAGCCGGCGGCAGCGGCTGGCTCTTAGCCAACTTGCCGGCCCAAATCGAAGCGTTAGGCTTGACGGGCCGCGTGTTCTTGCCCGGCTATATTGCCGGCGAAGATTTGCCGGCGCTACTTTCTGGCGCGTTGGCTTTCGTCTTTCCCTCCCTCTTCGAGGGCTTCGGGCTGCCAGTTTTAGAAGCGATGGCCTGTGCGACCCCGGTGCTGACTGCTAACAGTTCCTCCCTGCCGGAAGTTGCCGGAGACGCAGCGTTGCTCGTCGACCCCCATTCGGTGAGTGCCATTGCGGATGGCATCCGGCGACTATTGGCGGAACCGGCGCTGCGAGCCGATTTAGTGCGCCGCGGGACAGCCAATCTGCGCCGTTTCTCCTGGATAAAAACTGTTGACCAAATTATCGACTTGCTGGAGGATATTGCCACATGACGCCCCCCACCCCGACCTGGCCCAGCATTATGATTTTGGGCGTGCGCGTGCACCGGCTGAGCTGGGCAGACGCGCTGCACGGTGTCGAATTGCTCATGGCAGATGGCCGGCAACACCAAATCGGCACAGTCAACCCGGAATTCGTCATGCAGGCCCAGCACGATCCCGCTTTTCTCAACCTGCTGAACAGCTTAGATATGGCTTGGCCAGATGGCATCGGCCTGCTTTGGGCTGCGAAACTGCTACGCTGCCCTATCCCGGCGCGAGTCACCGGTTCCGATGGCGTACCGCGTATGGCAAAACTAGCAGCTCAGCATGGTTGGAAGCTTTTCCTGTTAGGCGCGGCGCCCGGCGTAGCAGCGGCAGCGGCAGTCCAGTTACAAAAACGCTGGTCAGCGCTGCAAATCGTCGGCAGTTTCGCTGGATCGCCGGCTCCGGCGGAAGAGAATGCCATCATCCAGCGGGTGAATGCAGCCCAGCCAGACATCCTTTTCGTGGCTTATGGCGCCCCGGCACAGGACTACTGGATCCAGCGCAATTTGCCCCGACTAACCAGTGTGCGCTTAGCCATGGGCATCGGAGGCAGCCTGGATTTCATTGTCGGCAAACAACAACGGGCACCGGCATGGGTGCAACGAATCGGCCTGGAATGGCTATACCGGCTATGGCGGGAACCATGGCGCTGGCGGCGGCAATTAGCGCTACCCCGTTTCGCCGTAGCGGTGTTGCATCAACACCGGCGAAAAGACACAATCTGTCAAAATAGCAAGGCCGAGGTGTCGAATGGCGCATGAACAAACAGAGGCCACACCAGGATTAGCCCATTCCGCGGCGCTATTAGCTTTCGGCAACGTAAGCAGCCGCGGCTTAGGTATGGTGCGCGACATGGTCATCGCCTATTTCTTGGGCGCCTCGGTCGGCGTTGCATCTTTCGTCTTAGCGAATCGGCTGCTGCGTTTGCTCTACGACCTGCTCATCGGCGGCATGCTTAGCGCCGCATTGGTGCCGGTCTTCGGCGAATATACATCGAAAGAGCAACAGCCTGAACTGTGGCGCTTGGTCTCCATCGTTTTCACGATCCTGTCCCTAATCGTGACAGCCCTCATCTTGCTCATTGAACTATTCGCCGTGCCATTGGCGCGCCTTTTGGCCAGCGGACAAGCGCCGGCCCAGCAGTTAGTGACAGCTCACTTCTTCCGCTTGATGGCACCAGCGGCCCTTTTGCTCACCGCCAGCGGCGTTTTCACCGCTACCCTCTACGCGCTGAAGCGCTTCCATTACCCGGCTCTCATCACGGCAGTGTACAATTTAGGCATCTTGATCGCGGTACCGCTGTTAGCCGGCAAATTGGACGCTTTCAGCTTAGCCGTGGGGGTGTTGACCGGCGCTTTCTTCCAGCTCAGTATCGCTTACAGCGGCGTGCGGCACGGGCATTTGCGTCTGAATTTTTCCTGGCATCACCCGGCGCTGCGCCGGATCATCTTTCTCTATTTGCCAGTAGCGGTGAGCTTGCTGGTGGGCATGGGGCAAGGACTCTTCGACGGTTATTTAGCCACATTCACCGGCGACAGCAGCCTGGTTTACATGGCCAATGCGACGACACTGGTACAACTACCATTAGGGTTAATAGCGATGGCGGTGGCCAATGCAGCATTGCCCTCATTGGCAGGATTGCACACGGCCGGGGAGAAAGCAGCCTACGGCGACACGCTAAGTCGCAGTGTGCGTTTCGTGCTTTATTTGACTTTACCCGCCGCGATGTTGCTTTTCGTGCTGGCGCCGCAATTGATCGGCCTCATTTACCAACACGGTCGCTATGTAGCCAAAGATGCCTGGCAAACAGCCTGGGCGCTGCGCGGCTATAGCTTGGGGCTGACATTCGCCGCGCTGGATTGGCAACTCAATTACGCTTTTTACGCCCAACAAGACACGCACACACCGACTATTGTCGGCATTATCGCCGTCGCCGTGTATGTCGTCATCGCCCTATGGCTAATGAAACCGTTAGGCATGTTGGGGCTGGTCTTGGCCGATTCCAGCAAGCATTTCAGCCACGCTTTGATGATGACTTATCTAACCCGGCGCCGGGTCGGCCATCTGCCCATCTGGGGCGCAGCGGGAAAGATGGCAGCAATCACACTGTTAGTGGGCGGCGCGGCCTGGTTTGGCACCGTCTGGTTAGGTGGACACCTTGCCGTCTCCCGGCTGGTCGGCGATTTGCTCTTGCTGGTCACCATCGGCGGCGGCAGCGCTGTAATCTACTTCCTTTTAACACTCTGGGCCCGATTGCCGGAAAGCCGGCAGATCTTGCGTTTAGCCAGACACGGCGCAGCCCATTGAAACAGCTTTAATTCTACCGAGAACAAGCAACGCCGGCGCATAACCGTTCTGGCCTCAGTTATGATAAAACCAGAACGTCCCATCCGGATCGATTGGGCGTTGGAGATCATAGCTGTTGTCTTGCAGATACCCTAACTTAATTCAGCCGTCCAAGAGGAATTCTTACAAAGACGCCAATCCTTTTTCTGTTTTCGGATTCGGCGTCTTTGCTCTTTCCCGAAATCCCCTTCGTGCGACTATATTACTAACGAAACCATGCCGGATCATCAAAAAAAACAAATAGAATCCTGGTAGCGTATCGCTAAAACACCTTTCTTGATCACGCCATGGACACTAATACCCGTCAACATGGATATCCATAGTTGTCGTTGCTCGCTTAGGCATTTATAATTGTCCTATGGGGAAATATAGTTGCCATTAACCATGCCTGGCCTTTTGGCATGTTTTGAGTAATGCGTTGGCTTCTGTCTGCGTCATCACTGCGGGCATTATCCCGCTTATTGTAGACTGGCCATAGACTAACCTATTAGTAGAAATTGCCGTCGGACTTCTAATTTTAGTTCGTTCCGACCATGTACGCACAGAGTTTGCATAGCATCTCAACCAGGCTCAAACGGCACACTACCTGGCGACAGATACCATGTATATAGCGTCTCCGAGGCGACTATTTTGAAGGCGCAATAAATGACGAGGAGAAGAATATGGTAAAAATTGCTTTTTGTCCCACGATGGAACCTTATGCTGAAAAAATCGCTCAGTTGGCAGAGATCGAAATAGTCCCCTTGCAAAGCGCAGGACAATCCATGTCCAAGCTCAGGATGGGACAGGTGGATGGTACACTGATTGGCCGATATGCTAAAGGCTACGAATTAGATACTGATACAAAGCGAGCTATTTTGAAAGGTGGCTATACGCTGGTTTATAAAGACAAAGTAGGCATTAATGAAAGCCAATTGAAGCAGATTATTATCAATACGTATTTTCCACAGGACGAGATTCAGGTTTTCATCCCGCTATTTGGAGAAATTCACTATTTCAATTCTCTAAATGACTGCCTACAGGATAATTTAGAAACCCCCGTTTTAATCAACTGGCGTGATTATCGCGATGCGTTCGAGCTGCTAATTCCAATGAATGCATATGGCAAAACACCCCTTTTCCGCGCTCCCGTTTTGTATTACAAGGGAATTGAGGCAGAGATTGTTAGCGAAATCAAAAACTCAATGCAATAACACTAAGATACAAGATGGGGTAGGAACGTGCTTTCCCAGACTTGGAGGCCGGGGGACATTCCCCAAGTTATTGAGAAGATTTCTGTCATCAGCCATTGGCTCATTTAGTGGCTGTCTAAAAATAACTTCCCGTTTGTGTCATTGCGAGGCTGATAGGCCGAAGCAATCCCCAAGTTTGCAAGTCGGAGATTGCTTCGGGGCTACGCCCGCTCGCAATGACAGTTGGGGAAATTTATTCTTGGACGATTACTTAGCTTCTGAATCTTCGTAATGGGCCGTCAATTAGAAATTCGCCAGAGTTCTATCGCTTTATTGGAACTGAAACCCCTCCTGCTCGAGCTTAAGTCCACGCGCCAGCATATGCGTGATCAGCGGTTGCAAGTCGGCCAAAATCGGATAGCCTTGCACCCGTTCTAAAAGACGCCGGTCGTTCAACGTCAGCGGCTTAGCCCAACGGGCGTGAGCCTCCAACGTGGCTATATCCATACGAAACGGGACAAAGCGCGGCGAAACCAGCTTGCGCAGTTGGGCCAAGATGTTCAGCCCCCCATAATCCAGATCGGCCCAGACCTGCAACGGCACATCGGGCGGTAACGTCTCCGTCAGGCAACGCAACACATGCCGCACGGGCGGGGCCGGATTACCCCACAGACAGAGCGCGGCCAGCCCGTCACCCTCGTGGCGGATCAATTCGTAAAACGACGCCAGGTTCTCCACGCAGACAATGCGCCGGGCAGAGGTTGTATCCACGCTCACGCGGCTCGTGCGGGCAGCCATCAGCGCGGGGATACCGACGGCCGGATAAAAATTAGCCAGTGAAGTGACCTGACCAGCGGGGTCTACCAGACGCCAGGGGCCGTAGAGATAGACATGGGTGGGGTTGGCGACCAGCCCCAGTTCTCGCAGCGCCTCGTTGGGGGTCAGATGGCGATAAGCGTGACGGCGCGATAGCGTCGCCAGGGCGCCTTTCAACCTTTCGAAGAGCTTGCTGTCGTTGAACACCCGCACGCTGAAAACGCGATACGGCGTCTCCTCTTCGATCTGGTCGAGGGCAATCATGGCCGCCAGTAGATGACGATTGAAGTTAGGGTCGGCCAGGATGAACGGGGCCGGCGATTTGCCGGCGCGCAACTGGCTCAACGTCCGGTCGATCGCTAACCGCCGCCAGTCCTCCGCCGCGAAGCGAAAGCGATCACCTAACAACAGCTCGCGCAAGACCGCGCGCTGGGCCGCCAGGGGCTCACGTTCCAACCAGGGAAAGAGGTCGGGCGCGTGTTCCGGCACCAGGGTAACCGCCTCCAGCAAATGCCCCTCCTCGCCCGGCAGCCAGAGCAAGTGCACCAAACCGTGCGCGGCCATCTTGCCCAATTGCTCGTTGGTCGTCTGGCGCGGGGCCGGATCGAGCTGGCTGTTGTAGCCGGGCAAATCGAGCAGGCTCAGATGCACGCGGATGGCCCGCCGGATGGGGCGTTGGGGGTCGCGCCGTTCGTAAATGTCCAACAGGGCGTTAATGACGGCCGCAACGTCGGGGGAAGGGGTGAAGGGCAAATGCAAAGTTATAGGCACGCACATTCTCGCATCGTCTCTTATGTCTCCAGGCGTTCGGCCATCTCACGTTTGTCGATCTCTAACACAAAGGCGTGATTGTTCTGGCGGACGACGGTACGGACGCTATCAACGTAAGGCAACAGGCCGCCGGCCTTGTCGGGTGGCGTGGCGAGGACCACCTGCAAACCGGTGTCCACCATGAATTTCAGGGCGCTGGCGGTGCGGGCGGTATCCATTTTGCCAAATGCCTCGTCAAAGAGGGCCAGCCTGATGGTGTCGGAGGGACGGGGCTGATTCAGACGGTAGGCCTGGGCGAAGCTGGCAGCCATGGCCACGTAAAAAGGCGTGGTGGTTTCGCCCCCCGATTTCTTGGTGCTGATCTGGCTGTGGAGGGCCCGGTCGCCGTTGGGATAATGGATGCGGATATCGTAAGCTAAATAGTTACGGTAATCTTGCAAACGGCGCAACTCAGGTGACAGTTCGTCGTCCGGGCCAATCGTGAGGCGCTCGAAAAGTAGGTCCCAGCCTTCCTGGTGCTGGCGGCGAAAATCGCTGTCGAAAAGGGAAGCACCCAACACGGCCCGGCTATCCATGATCATGTCGTAAACATGGCGCAAGTCGGGGGCCGGCTTAGTGATGAACTCGTAGCGTTCGCCGCCGAAACGCAGGCGGGCCAGGGTCGCGTTGAGGTAACCAAGCTGAGCCCGAGCATCCTCGATCTGCTCGCGCAGGCGATGGATGAAGTTCTCCACCAACTCCTGCTCGGCCAGAGCCCGTTGATGGGCGACGCGTTCCTCATACTCCGGCAATTCCGACTCGACGTACTTCCGGCGTTCGATCATGTAACGATTGGCCTCTTCGTCGTCATCGTAGCCAAAATCGTGGTGTAAACTATACGCCTGTTTGGCCTCACGCAGCCTGTCACGCGCTCGCGCCTCGGCCGTCGTGTAGTCACCCTCGTAGCGCGTCGCGTTCTCTAACACGGTTTCCAAAGCCTGGCGCTCACGTCGCCGTTGATATTCCTTCGTGACGTCCTCCAGCATCTCGCCAGCATCTTCGAACAGCAAATACTGGTGGGAAAGCTCGGTAGCGACCGTGGCCTGCTGCTCCAGGTCAGGGATCACCTCGGTATCCAGCACCTCCATCCGGGTTTGCAGACTACCGATGTCCCGCTCGGCCTCGGCTAATCGCGCCTGGCGCTCGTCGACGGCAGTGCGACAACGCGCTACTTCGGCCTGGAGCGCCGCGATGGTATGCGTATCCAGGTCTGCCAATTCCCGGCGCAATGCGGCCAGGGACGCCGTTAGTTCGGGCAGACGTATCAGGGCCAGCCAATCACGTTCGAGTTCGATCAGGCCACGCACCCGGCCTCGGGTCAAATCCAGACGTTGTTCCAGCTCGCCCAGTTGTGCCGCCAGGCCCGCCAACTCCTCACCGACAGCAGACAAACGCTCCTCGCGCTCTTCGATCTGCCGGGGAAGTGCGCGCTCACCGATGAACCAACGGCGATAGCGACGCGGGTCCAGATGACTGCTGCTGTAGTTGCGGCGCACAAAGCATTCACGTGTAACAGCCCGGCGGTGTTCACGTAACGCTTCCAGGGTATCGCACTCGACGTAGCCCCCCAGCAACAAATCAACGTAGGCCCGAGCAGCCGCGTGGTCAGTCTGCACCTCGCCGGCCAAACGCCCGGCACCGCTCCGGCGGATCCTGCCCTCTCCCACGGCGCGCAAGATGCGGGCGCTATCCGGCAGGCCGACGCCGTGCAGATTATCTTTGAAACGACGGTCCCGGTAAATGCGCATCGCGGCGTTATAGTGGGTCGGCGGCACCAGCAGGTGAAAGCGAGCCGCGCCCAGCACCCCCTCTACGGCGTCCTGCCAGGCGTCGTCGGGAATTTGCAGCGTCTGGCAGAGGTAAACAACATCCTCTGGCTCAAGACCCAGCTCGGTCTGCAACAGGCGTCGGAGACGCGCTGCCGCCGGCGCTTCAGCCTCATAGCTGGCGTCGCGGTTGCCGGTGCGTAACTGAGCGATCTCCTGCTGCAGGCGGTCACCCTCCTCACGCAGGGCCCGCACCCGATCGGCCAGTAAAGCGCGCTGATCAGCATAAACATGCCCCAACGCTTCGAGCACAGGCTGTAAGTCGGCAATCGCCGCCAGCACCGCGGCCCGTTCACCAACCATTTTCTCTTCCTCAGCGGGCAGGTCGCTAAACGCCGCTACTTCGGGCGGGACAGGTTGGCCGTCAGAGGTGAGCAGGTCGCGCAGGGTCTGCATAGCAGCCACTTCGGCGGCCAGCGCCGCGGTGAGGTCAGCTTGGCGACGGCGCATGGTCTCCAACTCGGCACTTTGGGCGGCGATGGTCATGCGCAATTCCTGTTGGCGGGTCGCGGTGGTATCGGTTTGCAGGGCAATCTGGGCCTGGAGCAATGCTTCCTGAGCGATCTTGAAACTTTCCTGCAAGCCATCCCGGAGCAGTTCAGCGCGTTGTAAAGCCAGATCGACCTCATCCCGCTCCAGCCGGCGATGTTTGAGCTCACCTAACACGGTATCGGCCTCGGCTTGCCGACGGACATAGCCGTTGGTGATGCGGCGCCTGCGATTGGCCAGGCGCTCCTGGTCGTGTTCTTCGATGCGATCGAGTTCAGCGATGCGTTCGCGGATGTCGGTCACCAACTGCTCGAAGTGACGTAGCGTCTCCAACTGTTCTTGCAGCGTTTTGACATCCACCAGGTTTTCGTCTAACAGATAGTCACGGACGAAATCGCGGATATTAGTCAGCGGGCTGAAGGCCACACCCTTGACGATCTTGGCCGGGAAGCTGTCTTTGAGCTGGCCCAAACGGTTGAGCAGGTGCAGGCGATAGTCTTGCAGGCGGGTGAAAACCTGCGCCCGCGCGCCCACAGGTAGGGCAAAATGCTCCAGGTGGCGACGAAAAGCCCGCGTGTCGAACAGTTGGCCGGGGGTCTTGAAAAACCAGGCGTCGTTCAGCTCAGCGTTGTGAACGATGAAATAGGTCACGTCGGGGGCGTGATTGTCCTGATAGGCATCGATGACCGCACCATGCACGAAATAACTGCCGTCGGGGTTGGCGAATTCGAGCGCCACCAGGCCGGTAGTGTCGCCGCGCAAGTAGCGCCGGCCCTCGATGCCCAGCTCACCCCGCACGTAAGAGCTCAGCGTGCGCCGGCTGCCGGACATGGCAGCCAGGTTGAACCTGACGTCGCGCTGGCCGCCCACCAGCGCGAACTGGATGGCGTCGAGGATAGTGGATTTCCCCGCGCCATTAACGCCGATGAAATAGGTGGTGCCCTGGCAGTGGATGGTGCTGTTTTCGAAGAGGTGCCAGTTGACCAGCCGGATGCGGGTAAGTTGTTTCATGCCTCATCCGCCTCCTGCACCCGATACCGCCTGACCCAGGCCTCCATCTCGTCCGCCGTTTGCACGGGCAGGATCATCTTGATCGAGCCGCGCAGGCGCAAACGGGCTTCGCTGTCCCGCACGTCGATGCTGCGCCCTTCCAACGTTTCGATCAGCCCCAGCCGGCGCAGATGGCGCAAAATCCGCTCATATTGACCGATACCCAGAGCGCGCTCCTTGCCGGTAATGGTGCGGTATTCCTCACGCACCTCGCCAATAGTGACCACCGGATCGGCGGCCAGGCTCAATTGCTCGACCTGCTCCTCGTAAAGTTTGCGCAGGACGACGATCATCAAGGTTTCGTCGAGCTTGTAACGCGTCCGGCAGTAGCTGAAATTAGACACGATTTGGAAGACACGATGGTAATCATCATGCAGCAAAGTGAAGCCGGCCAGGGCCAACAACGTCTCGAACACGGGCCGGTGCCGGTAGACCGTGTAGTAATCGTCCTTGTCGGTCTCTACATCCTGGTAGAGAAAAGGCCGGCCCAGCAGCCGGTTGATGATGCGCGGCACGTCCCGGCGCACTCGCTCGGGCAGGCCGGTGGATTCCAAAACGGTAGCGGTGTTGAACATGGTCTGTTACCTGCCTCGCTCGAAGGTAAAGGGTTTTTTCACCAGGCGGAACGGCTGCACCAGATATGGACCGATCTCCAGCGGGTCACCGTCCGCCGGCTCGACGCCGTAATCGACCTCGGGGTGATGCCCATAAGCCAGGGTGAAGATCGCCCATTGCATGTCGGCAAAGAACTCCGGCGGCAGCTCACTGGCACGCAGGCTATGGTTGCCGTTGAGGAACCGGTGCACGAACTGCTGAACCTTGCGCGGTGTGATGATGGCGCTGATCTCCTGCAGGGTTGCCAGACGCAAGCTATCAGCATCACCCGGATCGAGCACGGGCTTGACGATAGTGGCCGGCGTGAAAGGCGCCCGCCTGGTCGGCATACTGTAAAAACTATTGATGTCAGGCGCGTCCACCGGATCATACTTCAACGCCGGCGCATCCTTTGGCAAGAATTCCAGGCCGGCACCTTGTAAGCGTGCTAACTTACCGGCTAACGCCGCCAGCCGGTCCTTGAAGTTGCCATTGGCACTGCCCAATTGGTAGCGGACCTGACGCAGCGAGGTGCGCAAATACTGAGCGTGACGGCGGTCAATTTCGTCCAGCAAAGGGTCCAGGCTCTCCAATTGTTCGATGATGAAATGCAGATAGTGGCTGATCTCGCTGGCCGCCTGGGCCGGCGAAAAGCGACGTTGCGTGGCCAGATCGGCCGCCGCGTGATCAAGCCACGCGTCATCCAATTGCCAGGTTTGCAGGCGGGTGATGATAGCTCTCCTGTAACGCGAAACGTGGTCACTGGTCTTGAGCGCGTGGTAAGCGGCACCCAAAGCCGGTGCGTAGTCGTCGAACTGCATGCGCATCAGCTCGGGGACGGGGCGATCTTTGGTTACACGCTCGGTGTAGCGGCGGATGTTCTGATTCAACTCGTTGAGACCACGCACCATCTGCCGCACGTTCTCGTAGGCTTGCGTGACCGCCAGAGCGGGCGAGAACTCCTCGTTCTCGCTGGTGAGCAGTTGGTGGGCCGCGTAAAGCTGACCGGTGTACTCACGCGGCTTCTGTTGCTGGATGTTACGGAAAGCCTCTAACAGGGTGAAAGCATAATCGGGCAGGATGATATACTCGGTGTAATCAGCGTGCTGCTCGCGCTCGAGCCAGCCGGCCTCGGCCAACCGACGCAGCATCCAACTGGCGTATTCCGGCACCGACCTCTCGCCAATCACACTGGCTTCCCCGTCCGCGACAGCACCAGCAGCGATCTCGGCAACCGCTTCGGCATTGCTCAAATAGTCCACAATTTCAGCCAGCACCACTTCCCGCGTCAGACCAAAGCGGTTGAACTCAGCCAGATCGTAAATGCGCAGCAGAACCGCCATGTAATGACGTTGTAAATTGGCGTAGCCGCTACTCCCCAAGATGTTGAAAAGCTGAGGCGGCAAACTGTCAAACGGATTCGGGGATCTATTCATACAGAATCCCTTGAGTAATCGGCGGGGCGGATAGGCACGGGATCCATTACCCCCCCTACCCCATCACGCCAAACCAAAATATCACCCGGCACACATTGCAACACGCCACACAATCTGGCTAACGCCCCCAAATCCACGTAACGCGCCGTGCCGGCATCAAGCCGATAAACCAGGTCCTTAGGAACATCCGCCCTGGCAGCTAAGCCACGCAGGGAAAGCCGTTGGCCCGTAGCCGCCTGGAGTTGTCCTAACAAAATGGTCAGTCGATTGGCAGTGCTAATTTCCATCAGATGTTATCCTCTACCTTTTCGCACATCTGTTCCAATTAGTCCGACTGTACCACGCTTTAGTCCAGATGTCAAGACGGATGTGCGCTTCAGTAGACAGGAACCCTTCCGTAATTCCATCATCCGGGTCAATCCAGAACCATAACGGCACATTGGTAGGTTTTCCACATGAACAACACGCCGGGCACAGACGGCCGGCGGATACAGCGGTGGCGTTGATACCAACGCTACCGCCGGTACAGCGGCTGAGAACCTCTCTATGTCGAATAGAAGTTCAACTTCTGCGAGAAGTTGAACTTCTTAAAGGGAGCCTGATTTTTCGGATGCTCCGCGCCTTGGCGCCGCCGCGTCAACTGATTTTGAGGGGAGCAACACACCCCCAGAATTGGGGGCCGGGGGGCACTTTCGGGGCAGACTTGAGAAGAAATGCAACGGAGATAGGCATGTCGTTAGTTGATGATGGCAGATGGCTCCCGGCGACTAAAAGTCACGGCAACGTCTACAAAATCGTCCTACGGCGATTAGCCTGCAACCTGCGCAGGCAGGTTTCGCAGTTGTAGCAGCAATTTCTAATCGCCGGACAAGGCACATCAACGTTGATCGGCGCTCTATTTTTCGGAGGAGAGGGTGGC
>WFQU01000061.1 GCA_015486845.1 Anaerolineae bacterium
CTGGTTTGCGCAGCCTCTTGGCAGCGAAATGCTACCTTGGCGTACCCCGCCGCCGTACCGGAATCGAGGCTATAGCCGGTGGTAGACCCACCAACCCACCTACAGGCTTGACACCAGCCGCTTCGTTTTCATCCGCTGTGGTGCGCTGCAGACCCATGCCGACTCCTCCGAAATAGCTGTTTTTATCTCTGCGTTCTCCGCGAGCTCTGCGGTAAGAAGACTTTTTTCAGGAAAGCCATCTTCCTTTGGTTCATCTTGACTGGTTTCGCGCGGCCGGTTATACTACACTTTGCCTTGTTTGGCCGTTAGGGCCCTGTGCCGGCGCGGCCTGGCGGCGCGCCCATACGCTTGTGTAGGGGGAATAGTGCATTTTGTCGATACTTTTGTGGGCCCTGGTTGGCTTTTTCGTTGTTTTGATCGCAGTGATCCTTGTTTATGCCCACTGGATTGAGCCAGTGATGATTCAGGGAAGACGCTACCGCTTTTGGCATGTCGATCTGCCCGAAACGTTAGACGGCACGCGACTACTCATTTTCGCTGATTTACATTTAAAGGGACATGGCCGGATCGAGGCGCGGAAGATAGACCGCATTATCGAGCGGAGCAGAGCGCTTTCTGGTGACGTTTACCTTTTCTTGGGCGACTTCATTCACGACAACGCAGGACTTGTCGGCGTGAAACGCTTGTTGTCGCGGTTACCTGCTGGCCCGCCCCGGTTCGCGGTTTTGGGCAATCACGATTACGTCACTTACGAGCTTAATCACATCGTCACACAATTAGGCCCCGACTTGAGAGCAGATGGCAGTGTGCAGCAACGAGCCCGGCGCCTGGTTCGTCGCGTCTACAAAATCGTTCACCTATTCTTGGCGTTGGCACTGGACTGGCCATTGCGTGCCCCAACGCGCCAGAATGATACAGATGAACTGCAGCGCTATTTGACGAGTGCCGATGTGCACGTGCTGCGCAACACGGTGGTCAGTTGGCCGGAGAATGGGGACGCATCCCTTTACTTCGTGGGCATCGACGATGTGGTCGAAGGTACGGTGACGGACTTGCCCGCTTTGCCCCCCGACACGCAGTTTGGCATTTTGTTGACGCATAATCCGGACGGCCTGTTGCTGCAAGATTGGGACGGCGTGCGATTGGCCCTGGCGGGGCACACCCACGGCGGCCAGATGGTGCTGCCACTGATTGGCGCGGTGCACAGCCAGGGCACGCATTTGGGCCGGCGCCGGGCTAAAGGTTGGCAGCGTTCGCAAGGGCGGTGGCTTTTCGTGACCTGCGGTTTGGGGGAAAGCTTCCCTTTTCGCTTTTGCTGCCGGCCGGAAATGGTACAAATCGAACTACGTCGCGGGTCCCATCCCGTGACGCACCGGCCGGCCGGCTGGGAATCGGTTCCTGAGCCGGCAAAAGGGTGATGCCCCCAGCATCTGGACGTTTCCATAGATTCTGACGCCGACGCCTGTCGGCTCACGGCCAACGGCTGTCTTTTCCCCGAGCGCCCCGGCAGACGAGACCTCTCCCCCGAGCGTCACTGCGCTCCGCTTTGCCCCCTCGCCGAGCCGGCGTAGGGGGCGGACAGTTGTTGCGGCATGATTGCCAGTCGCTCCAAGCCTTGGCGCTGAACGCTACCGGCCGACGGCTACCGGCTGTCTTCTATCTCAGCCGGCTCCTGATGGCCGAGCCGGGCAAGAAATGATCCCTTGGAACGCTGCTGACGTTTATTTCATTCGGTACAGTATTAATACAAGGAAATGGCCAATGCCAGGTAGCGCTAATTTGCCATCATGAAGGTACGACGCTACAAGTTATCATGTGATTATTTTGATTGCTTCGGCTAAATTCAGACGGTTCACGTGCCGGATGGCCGGCAGTGCCGAAAGCAGCATCACTACCAGGATGCCTACCGAGGTGAGGACATAGCTCATCGGCTTGATGGTCAGGTAGAAAACGAACAGGTCTGAGTTGAAGGTGCTCATCGCATAGTAAGAGACTAACCATCCCAGGAGCAACCCCGGCACCAGCGTCAACATCCATAAGATCACACTCTCCATAGCCATGAGCCACGATATGCGCCCGCCGCTGGCACCGATAGCCCGCATGGTGGCATACTCCCGTTGGCGCTCCAGCACGCTGACGGTCATGGTGTTGAAGAGTAGTGTGAAAGCCAGTACCACGGCAAATAGGAAAATGATCCCGACGAATGCGTCGTACAGTCCCATGAATTGGTCCCAGTCTTTTTGCATTCCTTCTTTGATCTGGACGTTGGCAGTGCCCGGCAGATGGTACAGCTTCCTTTTTATCATTACCTGTTGGTTAGGATCAACTTTCAGATAGAGCGCATTGAAAATTGGCGCGCCGGCCAATTTTTGTGCTTCATCCAACGAGATGTAAGCGACTGCCGAGATATATTCTTTGGCGAGCCCCCCTACCTGGAAGTTCCAGACACCGAAAGGCGTTGTTACCTGGACTATATCGCCCTCTTTGACGCCGATTTTTTGAGCCATGTAGTTCGTTAAGACAATTTTACGGCCGGATAGTGCCACGGACTGTGCGTTTGTCTTCCCTACCAGATGCAGCGGATGCATCGCTGTGTTTGGCTTCATAGCATAGAGGATCACGTTCTGGCTCTTGTTGTTGGCTTTCAATGTGCTGGGTATTTCCATGTGTGGTTCTGCCTGTTTCACGCCGTCCCATGATCTCACTTGCTGCAACACGGCATCATTGGTGGGAATGCTGAACAGCGCTGACATATCCCACCGTTCGATATCCGTGAACTCGGAGTGCAGTAAAGTATTCATGGAATCCAAAAACGCCATGCCCAGCAAGACCAGGGTTATGGAGAATATGATACCTAAGGCTGTGCTGAGCGATCGCCGGCGTACCCTGAACACATCCCGTACTGGTAGCCTGAACCAGAATGGCAGTGGAATCAATTTTTCCACGATGGATGTCCGGCCTTTGACTAATGCGGCGGAAGGGTCGAAGCGCATGGCCGTAGCCGGCGGCATCTTGGCGGAGCTTCTCGCCGGGCCTAATCCACCCCCGATCAGGAAAACAAACATCAATAGAGTACCTTTGGCCCATAGATCAACATAAAGATTTGTTTTGACCAAGGGGATGCCTAAAGTGCCCGCGTAAACTTTAGTGATGGCAGATGCTAATGGCTGCCCCATGGCGATGCCCAGCACAGTACCCACGACGCCAATTGCTAAGGCGAAGGTCAGATAATGGAGCATGACGGCGCTATCGCTATAACCCAACGCTTTCATCAGCCCGATTTGCGGCTGCTGTGCGTGGACGGTTCGGCTCAGCATGATATACACGGCTATGGCAGCTACGAAGAACATGAATGCGGGAATGAGATAGGCGGTCTCTTTGAAACCTGCCAGGTCAAGCCCCAGCGCCTCATTGGACGGTTGGTGCTCCCTGCGTGTAGTCGCGGTGACGCCGTAGGGCTCAAGTAGCTTTTGGGCCGAGACGATGACTGCTTTACGGTCAGCGCCGGGCTTAACGATAATGATAATGTCGTTGACTTTATCTGCCAGGCTGAACGTTTTCTGCACCTGGCTTAGCGGGACGAAAAGCACAACGAAGGTTCTCGGAGAAGGCAACACGTCCTGCTTGCTCCGGCTGACGACAAGATATTCCGGGCTGGAAGCAATGCCCACGACTTTCATGGTGGTCCGTTTGCCATTGACAATAGGTGTTATCGTATCGCCGGGATGGAGATGATAATACTGGGCAAAATGGCTTTCCAGCAGGACGGCGTTCTTGTCGCCAGGTTGCAAATAACGTCCTTCTCGAATGTAAAGGCTGTCGACCGCGGGTTGGTGTTGCGTTGGTAAACCGATGCATCGCGCCCGAATTGGCTCGCCAGAGGGCAGATCGAAGCCTGTATCCATGATGATCCGCCCCGTGACGGCACTCACACCATCCAGATGCGCAATTTTCTCCACGATGCCTGACGGCGCAGCCTGGAGCGAGAAATCTACGTCCGCAAAATGGAGCGTGTCGTAGGCGTAGTTGTAGGACGAGGAAAGATCGCGATAAGCGCCGGCCATAGAGACCAGCCCGGCGATGCCTAAGGCAATGATAACCGCGAGTGCTAAACTTTGCGCCCACGATATTTTCATATCGCGGAGTGTCTTTTTGAACAGTATCTTGTTCATGGTTTCTCCTTTGCATGAATCAGCGACGTTGTACCCGTGTAGATGGCTGCGTCAATGTGCGCTTACGCTGATTCGTTGGTTGCGTTTACCACTCCAACGCTGAGACGGGCGCTGGCTCTGAGTTTATGCCGATTTCTTTGATGGTACCGCTATGCAGCCGCACGACCCGGTCCGCCATGGGAGCAATGGCCGTGTTATGCGTTACCAGTATCACCGTGGTGCCTTCTTTGCGGTTTAGATCCCGCATTACCTGGAGGACGCTGCGGCCAGTTTCTACGTCTAAGTTGCCGGTGGGCTCGTCACAGAGCATGAAGGGAGGCCGGTTCGCTAACGATCTGGCAATGGCCACCCGCTGCTGCTCGCCGCCGGAGAGCTGGGATGGAAAATGGTCGGCCCTATCGCCTATCCCAACCATTTCCAGCAGTTCTTGCGCCCGCTTTTCCAGGTCGCGGGTCTTGCCGTCCAGCAACGCCAGTGCAAAGGCCACATTCTCCCGCGCCGTCAATGTCGGAATAAGATTGAAGAACTGGAACACGAAACCTACTTTCTCGCGCCGGTATCGGGTCAGGGCTTTGTCTTTGTATTGGGCGATGTCCTCGCCCTGTACAATTACCTGGCCAGAAGTAATATTGTCCAGCCCGCCGATGAGATTCAGCGTGGTGGTCTTGCCAGAGCCAGACGGCCCCAACAGCACGATGAACTCTCCGGCCGCGATCTTCAGGTCGATTCCCCGCAGCGCGTGGACGATCATCTCGCCCATGGGATAGTCCTTGGTCACCTTCTCCAATCGAATTACAGCTTCATTCATTTTAATGCCTCCTCGTATAAAATCGCTGACGTAAAGGCGCAATGTTTTGATACAGCGTTAGCCAGGGTAGTTTTCATTTGCTGTACTGTGTCGCAGGCGCATGGTGACTCTTTGCGTTGGCGTCTTTGCCTTCTCCTTCTGACCTCAATCCACGCCCCGGCGCAGGCTGTCGATGATGGTGCGCAAACTGCTGAGGGCGTCTTCCTCCAGCGTTACTTTCTCGGGATCCACGACCCACAGCAAGATCAACCCTTCGAAGGAAGCGATGCTGGACAACGCGACTTTGTCCGCATCGACCGGGGCGAACTCCCCGCTATCCACACCTTCCTGAATGAGCCGGGCGAGCTTGCTACGGTAAGTGGCGTAATATCGCTGTAAGGCAGTGCGTATCTGTTCGTGACGGGCGGCGAGGGCATAGAATTCGAACATGAGCGGGATCGAGAATTCGAGGCTCAAAGTGTGTTGGGCGCTCTGGCGCACTAGATTGACGAGCCGATCCGAGACAGGGCCAGTCTGGCTTAATGTGTCGTTCAGCGCCTGATGCTCTCGAGAGAAGATACGATCCAGTATCGCGGCGATGATAGCGTCTTTGCTCTTGAAATACCAATAAATGGCACCTTTGCTCAGGCCGGATTCCTGGACGATATCGTCCATGCGCGCTTTATGAAACCCTAA
This sequence comes from Anaerolineae bacterium, assembly GCA_015486845.1. Lineage (GTDB taxonomy): Bacteria > Chloroflexota > Anaerolineae > JAADDB01 > JAADDB01 > WFQU01. Next base: position 5,656 of record WFQU01000061.1, read on the forward strand.
ATGTGCGAAGACTTCCATAGCGGCGTCTAGAATCTGTGTCTTGCGCCTTTCTGGCGATTCTTTTTTCGTTCCCATTCCGTAACTGCTCAGCCCTGGTCAATATAGAACGCTGATTACGTAGATTGCACGCACATACCTGCGAATAAATCAGAAGGGATCAGTGCTTATCTTCGTCATCTACGTTCTATTGTCGGGAAGGCTGAGCCATTACCCCCTTTCTTTCCCTTCGGGAATAAGTCGCAATCCGGCGGAGTGCGAAGCACAGCGCCGCAAGCTTTGTGCCGATTGTTTTAATATAGACTGACTGGTCAGTCTTTTATAGGATACAACTAAACGAAAGGGGTGTCAAATCCAATAGTGCCATGAATTAAGCCGTGGCCAGGTTCCAGGAACTCGTTGCGTAAAGCTCTACAGTTTGCCGTTGGTCCTGAAAAAGTAGCAGTCAGGAAGCCTGACTCTGAACGACAAGAACCATGTTGTTTGACAAAGCAGGCCACTTTGTGCCACTATTATCTAAGTAGTTGCTATAATCGTTGACACGCCTCGGATAATCAATGAATCATGTTCAGGCAAAGCGCTGGGCAGGTATTTGTATGGGGTCGTGCCGTCTATTTTCTCCTCGCACAGGGGAGGGGATGGGTGCCCGTCTTCGATATTATTGGTGTGGTCATGGGAAGGAGTGACATTCTTATGGATACAAACAGAAAACAAGGGAAAGTACAAGTCTCGCCAGCCGCCATCGCCGCTATTGCCAGGGATACCGCTTTAGCGTCTTACGGTGTTGTCGATATGGCCAATAAAAATCCATTTGAAATTGTAATCCAAAAATTGAATATTGATCGTTCGCAAACTGGCGTGGACGTTACCATTGAAGAGGACCGGATCATTGTTGACCTGTACGTAGTCGTTCAGTATGGCACGCGCATTTCAGAAGTCGCGCAGGGATTGATCAACCGGGTACATTATGAATTAGAGAAGACTTTAGGCATGGAAGTCGAAGCGGTCAACGTGCACGTACAAGATTTGCGCATCCCGGAAGGGGAAGAAGCGTTTTAATTATCGTTAGTGCCTGTTTTATCTATTGTGGAAGTTTGCGGTCCGTCTAATTCATTCATACTTTTTATATTTATCGTTTTTATGGGCTGGCACCGCAAGCGGTCTTATTGTGTTGGAGGAGGAGTTATTCTTTGAATAAAAGTGCTGTATCTCTTGTGGATAAATATCCCCTGGAGCATCCTATTGTCGTCCTGGATGGTCAGGATTGGAAACGGCTGATTCAAGGTGCCGTATATTGGTTAGAGCGTCATCACGCTGCCGTTAATCAACTGAATGTTTTTCCGGTGCCGGATGGTGATACGGGCACCAATATGCTGTTGACATTGCGCAAAGCCTGGGAAGAAATTGGGGCGTTGGATGATGATCGGATTGGCAGCATGGCCGGCAAGGTGGCGCATGGCGCTTTGATGGGGGCTAGAGGTAATTCCGGCGTTATCCTTTCCCAAATATTGCGCGGCATGGCCCGGGTTCTGGCTAGCCAGGCACAATGTGATGCGGCCACTATGGTGGCCGCATGGCAAGAAGGGACCAATGCCGCCTATAAAGGCGTGAACAAGCCGGTAGAAGGCACAATCCTCACTGTTTGCCGGGAAGCCACGGAAGCAGCGCAAACCGCTTTGCGACTCAACGACGACATGCGTTTCCTCTTTGTCCAACTGTTACAAGCTGCACAACGCTCGCTGGAGAACACGCCGAATTTGTTGCCTGTGCTCAAGCAAGCCGGCGTGGTGGATTCCGGTGGCATGGGTTTGTATGTTATCATTGAGGCATTCACCAAGATGTTGCAAGGCGATACTATCATGCCGGTGATCACCGAGGAGGCAGCCGGCGAAGTGGACCTGAGTGCGTTGGGTGACGAGTGGGGCTATGATATTCAATTCCTTCTTTTCACCAACGAGGCGACAGAGCAGGATGTCCGTCAAAAACTGATGGACATGGGCGGTGAAAGCATTGTTGTCGGCGGCAGTAACGGGGTCATTAAAGTGCACGTCCACTCGGAAGATCCAGGCCCGTTCATTAGTTATGGGGCATCTCTCGGACATTTAGACGATATTGTACTGGAAAACATGACATTGCAAACTTTGCGGCGCAAAGGGGCATGGCAGGAGCCGGGCGGTAGCAGCATTGACCGCATGGTACCTCAAAGCACGGCTGATTTGCCGCCGTCTGCTTTAGTGGTCAATGGCGCACAAGTGATCAATAGGGTGGGGCTTATCGCCGTCGCGCCGGGGCCGGGCATCGCTGATGTATTCCGCAGCCTGGGCGTGGACCAAGTTATTAGCGGGGGGCAAACCATGAATCCTAGCACGGAAGAGTTCGTGCAGGCCATTGACCAACTCGAACAGCGTGAAATCATAATTTTACCCAATAATAGCAATATTCTTTTGGCTGCGCAGCAATCCGCTTCCCTGAACGATAAAGATGTTGTCGTTTTATCGACGAAAACGATTCCCCAGGGTATTGCCGCACTGTTATCTCACAACCCGTTGGCTGGCTTAGGTGAAGATGCCGTGGCTATGAAAGAAGCAATGCAAGGTGTCAAAAGTGGTCAAGTGACCAAAGCAGTTAGTGATGCTGAATTTGACAACATCCAGGTCAAAGAGGGAGACTTCATTGGCATTGGCGAAGGAAAGCTGTTGAGTAAAGGCCAAGCACTGGATGAAGTGGTGCTGGATCTATTGCACCATCTACAAGCTGATGACGCTGAGATCGTCACTTTGTATTACGGGGAACCAATACAAAAGGAGAACGCCAACCGATTAGCTGAAAAAATTATGGCAGCTTATCAAGAATGCGAGGCCGAAGTTGTATATGGCGGCCAACCGTATTATCATTATATTTTATCGGTGGAATGATAACAATGAATGAGAAGATTAAGCTTATTACAGATAGTGGCGCCTTTTTATCGCCCAGCGAAGCTGCAGCACTTGACGTAGCCGTAATGCCTATGCGCGTACGCATTGGCGAGAAAATGTATCGGGAGGGCGTGGACCTTTCTCCGCAGCAGTATTTCGCGTTAGCCGATAAAATGTACGACGACATACCTCGAGTGAGCTCGCCGTCTTTGGAAGAATGGGAATATTTTTATCGGCAACAGACAGAGCACGCCACCAAGTTGCTGGTTATCACGCAATCGCGGCGTTTGAGTAACGCGTTTCAAGTGGCAGAAAAAGCGTATGTTTATCTGCCCGGCCCGGTGCATGTTGTGGTCATCGATTCGGAAACAATTTCCTACAATCAGCAAATACTGGTGCGCAAAGCAGCACAAGCCATTGCGGAGGGCCAATCCTTTGCTGATGTAGTCCGCACGGTGCGAGGCTTGATTCCGCACACCTATGCTGAATTCTTCACCGACGACTTATTTTATTTGCAGCAATATCAGCGCTTAGAGGTTTCCCAAGCTATTTTGGGCACTATGCTGAATATCAAGCCTCTGTTGCTCTTGGATGAAGGTGATTTCCTGCCATTGGAGAAGGTATTGAACTGGGAAGAGTCAGTGGAAAGCTTATTGGAATTCGTGATCGAGTTCACGCATTTGCAATCTGTGCGTATTGTGCAGCGTGGCTTTGATAACTTGGCCGAAAAACTAAAAAGCGTGATGCATGAAGAAGAAACGTTACAAAACCTGGACTTCCCCGTGCTTAGCTACAATCCTTCTTTAGCTGTACACATAGGTCCGCACGCTTTTGGTATTATGGTTTTCGAGGGTATTCCCGAACGGGGATTTATTTGATGGATTCTCCTTTTGTTAAGCTCGTAAAAGTGTTGCTCTTGGAACAACACCAAGGTTACCGAAATAAAGCAGTGATTGGTGGCTTGGATAAATTTGCGTCGGAATGGGAACCGGACGCGCTGGCGCGCGCCCGTAATTCACAGCAAGCTGCTAAAGCTCGTGATATCGCCGTGTTGCTGACTGGTTATCCTACCGTGACACAAGCTGAGGGCCGGCGCAAAGTGTTGGCGCGTATATTGGCGGATGTGCGCCAGGTAGCACCAGAAGAGGTCAGTACTGTGTTGCCGGAGGAATCTTCTTCCGGCGCTAAATCGGTCGCTCCACAAGATGTTGTGCCCGTGCCGGCTGCCACCTCTCTGACGGGAGAGCTTCCTGCCCGGCCAGCCGCTCCTCCTGCTATTCGGCGGCGCTCTGTCCTGCCTACCGGCTTAAAGTCGGGGACGCTGCCCAGCGAGGGGTTCCGGGCGGCAGTGACCGCTTTGCCCGGCGTGGGACCGGCTAAGGAGAAACTGCTCCAGAAGTTGGACGTGCGCACCGTGGCAGACTTGTTGGACTTTTTCCCGCGCCGTTATGAAGATTACAGTACCTTCAAGCCGATCTACAAGCTCAATTACGGCGATGAGGTCAGCATTATCGCCAATGTCTGGAAAGTGAGCAGCCGGGTGACGCATGGCGGCCGCAAGATTGTTGTGGCTACGCTCAGCGATGCGAGCGGCAAAATGGAGGCGACTTGGTTCAACCCGTATATAGCTAAACAACTGAAAACCGGCCACGCATACGTTTTTAGCGGCAAAATCAGTGCTTTTCTGGGCAAACTTTCTTTGCAAAATCCGCAAGTCGAACCTTTAGACAAAGAATTGGTGAACACAGGCCGCATTGTGCCGGTCTATCCGTTAACGGAGGGGCTGACACAGAAATGGCTGCGCCATCTGACCCATAAGAGTGTGCTCAGTTGGGCCAGTCATATCCCGGATTACATGCCGACGTTCATTGCCCAACGCTATCATCTACTTGCCTTAGCCGATGCTTACCAACAAATCCACTGGCCTGATAGTCAAGAGCAATTATCGGCAGCACAGCGTCGCTTCGTTTTCGACGAACTCTTTTTCCTGCAGATTGGTGTTTTACGGCAACGAGAAGCCTGGCGTAAAGAGCGGGGCGTGCCGCTTTCCATCAGCGAGGAACAAATGGCGCTTTTCCTCGAACGCTTGCCCTTCCACTTGACATCAGCACAGGAGCGTGTGCTGGCGGAAATGCAGGCCGATTTGCAAGGGCCTTACGCCATGAGCCGCCTGTTGCAAGGCGATGTGGGTTCTGGCAAAACGGTCGTGGCCGCCGCGTTGATCTGGATTGCCCTGCAAAACCGCAAACAAAGTGCTTTGATGGCACCTACGGAGATATTGGCCGAGCAGCATTACCAGAGCTTGCTCAAGCTCTTCTCGCATTTCCGTCACCGGGATGGCCGGTCTGTGCGAGTTGTATTGTTGACTGGTTCCCTCTCGGACGCCGAAAAAGCAGAGCGGGTGCAGCAAGTAGCCCAGGGTGAAGCGGATATTGTTATCGGCACGCATGCGCTCATTCAGGAGAACGTTACTTTTCACGATTTGGGTTTCGTGGTGGTTGACGAACAGCACCGTTTTGGCGTCAAACAGCGGGCGGCATTACGGCAAAAGGCGCATAATCCCCATTTACTGGTCATGAGTGCGACGCCAATCCCGCGCACGTTGGCGCTCACCCTTTACGGCGATTTGGATATTTCCGTGCTGGATGCCTTGCCGCCGGGACGGCAGCCTATTCAGACGAAATGGTTGCGTCCTATCGATCGAGAGCGGGTGTATAGTTTCATTCATCACCGGGTGGAAGAAGGACGACAAGCATTTATCATCTATCCCCAGATCGAGGCCGGCGAGGCCGGGGAAGAGGAAACGAGGTCGGCTGTAGCCGCTTACGAACGGTTGCAAAAAGACGTTTTCCCGCATTTCCGGTTGGGTTTGTTGCACGGTAAACTGCCCGGCAAAGAGAAAGAAGAGATCATGCGCGCTTTTGCAGCCGGCGAGATCGACGTGTTGGTTTCCACATCGGTGGTAGAGGTCGGCATAGACGTGCCAAATGCTAGCGTAATGGTGGTGGAATCGGCGGATCGCTTCGGCTTGGCGCAGTTGCATCAATTCCGTGGCCGGGTGGGGCGTGGGGAATATGCCTCGTATTGTATTCTCGTTGCCGAGCCTAAGCGTGAGACCAGCCAAGAGCGGTTGCGGGCCATGGAAAAGACACAAGATGGCTTCGTTTTGGCTGAAAAAGATCTGGCGTTGCGCGGTCCCGGCGATTTCTTCGGCGTGCGTCAAAGTGGCATGCCGCTATTGAAGATGGCCAAGCTGAGTGACACGAAAACGCTGGACGAAGCGCGTGAAGCGGCAGAAATGTTATTGGCCGCGGATCACGCTTTGCAGTTGCCAGAACACCAACCGTTAGCCGAACGAGTGCAATGGTTCTGGCAGGGAAGTAGGGGGGCTGGCTGAGGGTGACCTATGACGAGAGCACTTTATCCGGGAACTTTTGACCCCATTCATAACGGGCATGTCAATATTGTCACGCGGGCGGCGGAACTTTTCGATGATGTGGTTATTGGTATTTTTGCGCACCCTCGGCTCAAAAATGTTCTTTTCACGGCTGATGAACGGTTAGCTTTGGCTAAGCAAGCTGTGGCGCATTTGCCCAACGTGCGGGTGGCTACGTATGAGACGCTGACGGTGGAATTTGCCCGTTCTATCGGTGCTGACACGTTAGTGCGTGGCTTGCGGGCGGTCTCCGATTTCGAGTGGGAGCTGCAAATGGGATTGACTAACCGGGCTTTGGCTTCTGATGTGGAAATGGTTTGCCTGATGGCAGATCAGGAGTGGGTTTTCCTCAGCTCCTCCATTGTCAAAGAAGTGGCCGGCGTGGGCGGCGATATCAGCCGTATGGTGCCGCCTTTCGTCGCCGAAGCGTTGTATGCCCGCTTTGCAGGTCAGTAGATCAGCACATTGCGGCGAAGTAAAACACGGTGTGGCACGTGATTTGTATACGTGTCGCGTAATAAGTTATTGGCCGCGGCGCTGTTCTTCTTCTTGCTCAGCCGGATTGCGGGTTCGTGTCTGTTGGCAACCAGTTCTGACATATCGTTGGCAGCTCGAGTTCGGGCCAGTTTGATGCTATGCACTCGTGTGAACCAGGCCCGAGAACAGAAATTATTCGTATTACCGGCGCGACCGGCTCGCCTAAGCAGCGACAAATGACCTATTTAATTCGTTTTACCGTCTTAGCCGGGAGTTCGAGGGCAGCGCCCTCGAAAGAGAAAAAGGTGGCGAGATCATCTTTGACTAGAAGTTCAACTTCTTCAAGAAGTTGAACTTCTAGAATAGGAATGGGGTTAGTTGATGACGGCTGATGGCCCAGCGACTAAAAGTCACGGCAACGTCTGCAAAATCGCCCTACGGCGATTAGCCTGCAACCTGCGCAGGCAGGTTTTGCAGTTGTAGCAGCGATTTCTAATCGCCGGGCGGGGCAGACTGCGTAATCAGCGTTCTATTTTCAGAGGAGATCACATTGAAATACATATTTGCGTGGTTTATCGGCTTATTGATAGGGGCTATCACCATCATCTTGGTCATGCTGCTTTGGCCCGGCGGTGCGCATTATAAATCTGCTCAGCAGAAAGCTAACCCGGATATTCGTGTCGTCCTTTACGAATCGTTCTTGAACAAAGAGATGCAGAAATATGTACCGAAAAACAAATTGATTGACAGTATTGTGCTGGACGTTAAGCCAGGACGCACCTTGCTTGTCAATGTGCGAGGTAAGTTTGATTTGAGTGATTTGCCCGGTTTCTCTACTTTGCCGGCCATGTCGACACCGATAGTCGGACATGTGGCACCGCTATCTACACCGAATTCAGCGAAAGTTCCCGGCAATCCGCTCTATTTGCCGGCGCAGACTGGGTTAGCTATTCCGGTAACCGTTCAAGTTGTGATTAACTTGTCGTTGCAAAACCACCGCATCTCGGCTCATATTACGACCATCAAAATCGGCGAAGTCCCGATCCAGCGCCAGGTGTTAGTAGGGGCGTTGGGTCAGAGTTTGACAGACGTGGAAGCTCAGATCAATGATAGTTTAAATGCACAACTATCGAATAGCCACTATGTGCCGGTTGGCCTGCAAAGCAGTGAGGATACCATCACCATCGACCTAGTGGGAAGATAATTCTTTGCTCAGCGGCAACGCCGTTTGCAGATTGAGTAACACGTCTTCTGCCTGATGTGGCGGTGACGTAGGAGTGAATTATGATGCGTCCCCATGTGCCAATAGCGTTTCCATAGGGATGACAACATGAAAGAAAATCGGAGTGCCGTTTGGCCGACGGCCGCCCTGTTTTTGCTTGTTTTGGCGGCTATTATGTTGCCGGAAGCATGGCGGGGCCGTTTGTTTCCGCATGCCGCCTGGGTTCTCACACTGTTGTTGTGGATTGCAACAGTTATCCTCTTGGGGCCACTGCGGACGGTGAAAACAGAGGCCATAACGGCGGATATTCCGCTGGCCAAGCCGATGGCAACGTTAGCCGGATTGCTGTTTGCTTCTGCCGGCGCAATCATGTTGGCGCACTCCCTGTTGCGCATTTGGCACGGCCAATGGGCCGGCACACCACTTTGGTTGTGGGCCGGCGGCCTGCTGGCTTTAGTGATCGGTGCTTATCTGTTTGGCCCTTATATTGGCTGGCGGAACCGGTTAGCGCTTCAAACGAGCGGGCGGGGACGCGTTACCCGCTTGGAAGTGCTTCTTTTCCTGGCTGTCTTGGCCGTAGGACTGTTTTTTCGTCTCTACCGGATACGCCAACTGCCGCCGGGGCTTTTCGTGGATGAAGGCAACGCGGCATTAGATGCGTTGCATATCCTGGCCGGCCGCCCTGTTTCTCCTTTTGGCACCGGCTGGTTCGAAACGCCGACTATGTACGCTTACTATCTTGTCGGCTTGTTCAAGCTCTTCGGCGTGCACTATTTGACACTGAAACTGGCTTCATTACTGCCAGGTATTCTGCTACTTGTTGTCTTCTATCCTTTTGCTCGGGACCTGTTCGGCCCGCCGACCGCTTTGGCCGGTACATTCTTCTTAGCTGTCAGCCGCTGGCACGCCCATTTGAGCCGTTGGGGGTGGAATGAAGTCGCACCGCCGCTGTTTCAGGTATTAGCGCTCTATTTTCTCTTGCGGGGTAGTCGCAGCCGGCGCACCGGTGATTTTGTCTTGGGCGGCGTGTTTTTGGGGTTGGGCCTGTACACTTATCTTGCCTCCCGGTTGGTGGTGGCTGTGCTTTTCCTTTACCTCCTCTACCGACTCTTGGTGGAAAAGGGGTATGCACGGCGGGTGTGGCCAGGCTTACTGGCATTCTGGCTGGCCTGGGGGCTGACTTTTGCCCCGCTGGCGATGACTTACTGGCACAACCCGTTCAAGTTCTTTAATCGATCTCGCCAGGTCAGCGTGCTCAATGACATGCAGCGCGCTTATAAACCGGGAACGCCAATCCCAGTTTGGTGGCAAGCGATGGCGAAACCGTTGCATTTGCCGCTGGAGATCAGCGTGCAACCGCTCTGGCAAAACGTGGTCAAGCACGCCCAAATGTTCACTATTGCCGGGGATCGCAATCCTCGCCACAATATCCCCGGTGCGCCCATGTTGGATTTCATCACGGGAATTTTCTTCCTCATGGGATTGGGCTACGCGCTTTGGCGCTGGCGAGATCACCGGCAGGGACTGTTACTAATCTGGCTGGCGGTGACGCTCTTGGGCGGGGTACTTTCTTCGTCCGGAGAAGCGCCGCAAGCTTATCGCACGTTGGGCGTGGTGCCGGCGGTGGCCCTTTTGGCCGGGGAGGCATTTGCCAATTTGTGGACCGTGTTGCGTCGCTGGCCGGGCTATTTTCCCCAGGCGGGGAAAGTGTTCAGTCTGGCCTTGTTGCTTACCCTGCCCGCCGCGGCCTGGCTGAATGGCCACGCTTATTTCGCTCTCTATGCCCGCAGCCCGCTCACCGCGGTGGCGTTCAATGCGCCGGAGAACAGCGTTGCCCGGGAAGTGCAGGCTGCTTTGGCCCGCGGCGAGACGGTTTACTTAGCCCCGCGGCTTTACTGGGGATCGCCATTGCGCGTTCTGACCTGTTGTCACGATCCAGCCCACAATAATGTGGATCATCCGCCGTACAAGATGGTATCGCCGGCTTTAGATCTGCCACTGCCCGCTTTTGGGAATCTCACCCTGCTGCTCGACGTGGACGATGCCCAGATTGCTGATTATTTTCGGATGTACTATCCCCATGCACACGGCGAAATCATCCACGGGCCGGGGAATGCGCCGCTGTATTGGCGGCTCAGCGTGCCGGCTAACGATAACACCGCGCGGCATGGTCTGATGAGCAGCTATTTCGACTCGGCGGGCAAGCTCGTGTGGCAAGGACCGGCCGCAGCTATCGATTTCTGTTGGCCGGAAGATCTGCCGGCCGCTGCGACCCAGGCGGCACGCGCGCGTTGGGCCGGACAATTGCGTATTCCCCACAGCGGCCGTTACACTCTCACTGACGAGGGTAACTTGATCGTGGTGCTGGACGGCAAGCCGTGGCAAGGCGAGCGTTTCTTGGCCGTCGGTCTGCACCGGCTGGCCGTGGAAGCACGTTTGACATCGGGAGAAAAGTGCTTTAAGCTGTTTTGGCGATCAGGAAGCACGTCGTTACAATTGATTCCCCGGGAGGCGTATTTTCACTTAGATTTGCCACAACAAGGGCTTACGGCTTCTTACTTTCGGGGCGATCACTGGGCTGGCGAGCCAGTTTTCAGCCGCTTAGACCGGTTGTTGCTCTTCGCCTGGCCGGAACAAGAGCCTTGGCCGGGACCGTTCAGCGTCACCTGGCAAGGCGAGCTGCGCATTCCTCAAGACGGAGCTTACTATTTCCAGTTGGATGCCGACGATGGCGTGCGTTTTACCCTGGATGGCCGTGTGTTGGGCGAGAGCTTGCGGCCGAATGATGTGAATCAAGTGCGTGTGCGGGCTAACTTGAAGGCTGGCGAGCATCGCCTGCGCATCGATTATTTTCAGCAGGGTGGAGGCAAGGCGTTGGAGTTTCGCTGGCAGCCGCCGGGACAATCGTTGCGCATCGTTCCGCCAATGGCGCTTTCGCCACGGGGCGAGAAGTAGGGTGTTTGCCGGTTACGTGGTGTGGAATGGTTCGTTGCTGATGTGCATAGGTTATTTCGGTCAAGCCAGTTTTTTGCGCCGACGCATAGTCGCCGGCCAAAGTTCCTAACACGCACAAAGCCGTTATCCGACAGGGCGGGCGTTATAGCTTGGAATAGTTTATTTGTAATCCGGGCAAGTAGGTCTTTCTCGTTAGTTTATGTTATAATGTGTTTCGTTATTGATGACGGGAAAATATGGAACATGAGGTGATAGAAGATGCATCAACGTCGTTATTTGCTCTTTGTGCTTGTTTTGTTGATCGGCGGGCTGATTGCTGGTTGCACAGCAGCCCGCACTACGCCGGCCCCGACGCCGACTCGCACGCCACAGCCAACGTTTACGCCCACCGCGGTGGAAAATGGGAATACGCATCCAGCCGCGACAGCAGCGGTCACGCAGCCTCCGGTGAACACGCCAACCCCAGCACCGCCTACTGCTACGCCGACTATCACGCCCGAGCCTAAGCCATACGCCGTGGTTGACGTGGAGAAGCTCAATGTGCGTAGTGGGCCCAGCACGCTGTATCCTATTTTAGGTAAAATCACGCAAGGGCAACGGTTCGAGATCCTGGCTAAGAGCCCTGATAATGCCTGGTGGCAAATTCGCTATAATGGCCAGGCGATGGCTTGGGTTTATGGAAAATTAGTGCGCACAGAAGGGCCAGTGGAAACGTTAGCCATTGCGCAGAATATTCCTGCACCGCCGGCTACGCCAACGCCAGCGGCAACGCCTACCCCGGCCTTAGCATTTCGTATCGTCCGGCAGCCGACTTCTGTGGGCAATTGCGGCACGGCACTCATTCGCGGCCGGGTGATGGATCGTAACGGCAATGCCAAAGGCGGCGTCTGGGTTAAGTTGTATAGTCAGTGGGGTTTCACCGTTTTTATGAAGGAAAGTGGCGGTACGTACAGTGCATTCCGCGATGACCCCACGGCACCTAACGGCCTGCAAAAGTGGAATTACAATGTCTTTCTTTCCACGAAGAATGAACCGGGAAACTGGTATGCGGTGATTGTTCGTTCCAAGCAAGACCAAACTCCTATTTCGCCAGTGGCCGGGCCGTTCAAATTCGACAAAATTTGCAGCGCCGGCTGGTGGTATATCGATTTCCAGCAAAATTGATGCGAATTTGATTTGTTCTTGACTTTAAATGGGACACGCCTTCTCGTTTTCGGGAAGGCGTGTCCGTCCATTTGGACTATTATGCTAAGCAGGTATGCGCCTTGTCCCCAAAAATCTTTAAGCGGCGAAATAGAAAATGGCTGCACAGTGTGTTGGTAAGTGGCTTATTGTTGCTATTGGCGCTTTTTGTCCTGTACAGCCAGGCGTTTTCTCGCTATGCTTTCTCCGTCACCGGTGAAGAGGCACGTTTTGCCCAAATAAAAGGGATGTTCGATTTACTCGTTTCCCAGTTTCAGCCTTCGCTCCATTTGAATGAACACCGCTATACGCCTATTCCCCACGCAGATGTCAATCCGTTCGGCGTCAATGTCTTTTTAGAACAAGAAGTGGAGTCGGCCAAACGAGAGAAGACGGTGTGCCTGGCTAAAGCTGCAGGTTTTTACTGGCTGCGCCAGGAATTTCCTTGGGAAGATATCGAAATTAGCGCCAAAGGTAATTTTACTGATTGCCGGAACCCACCTTGCCGCTCTGCCTGGGAAAAATACGACCAAATTGTCTCTTTGGCGGAAAAGTACCACATGGAATTGATTGTCCGGCTAGACAATCCTCCGGCCTGGAGCCGGGCCCAGGGCAATAAAATCGGCACTAAAGCACCTCCGGATAATTTCACTGATTTCGGCGACTTCGTGGCAGCAGTGGTAAGACGGTACAAAGGGCGTATTCACTATTACCAGATTTGGAACGAGCCGAATATTTACCCGGAATGGGGCAAGCAGCCGGTAAATCCGGAAGCCTACGTTCGCTTGTTACGCGTGGGATATACTCGCGCTAAAGAGGTCGATCCTTCTGTTACGATTATCGCCGGCGCCCTGGCCGCTAATAGTGAACTTGGGCCACGCAATATGTCGGATACACTGTTTTTGCAGCGCATGTATGATGCCGGCGCGGCTGCCTATTTCGACATCATGTCTATGCAAGGGTACGGCCTTTGGTCCGGTCCTACCGACCGCAGGCTGAATCCATTAGTGGTGAATTTCAGCCGGCCGATGCTTATCCGTGATATCATGGTGCGCAATGGAGACGGCAACAAGCCAATCTGGATTAGCGAAATGAACTGGAATACAGCACCTTTGGACGTGCCGGCAGTGTACGGCCGCACAACGCCGGACCAGCAAGCATATTACCTGCTGCTGGCATACGACCGCATCCAGCGAGAATGGCCCTGGTTAGGCATGGCTGCCGTCTGGTATTTGCGCCGTCCCACCGACCAGTGGCTGAAAGAACGCCGGCCAGAAGCGTATTTTCAACTGCTGACGCCGGATTTTCAGGAGACACCCGCTTACCGGGCCATACGTGCTTATTCACAACAGCCACCGTTAGTTTATCGCGGTGTGCATGATGAGACGCATTGGGCGCTTTCATGGCATGGGCATTGGACGGAACATGCGGATCGAACAGCCTCTTTAGGGCATTTCTGGTCTAGTCAAACGGCCGGCGATACTTTCTCGTTTTCTTTTTGGGGGAATGGTGCCGATTTAGTCGTGTGTCGAGGGCCGCAAATGGGGCGGATGGCTATTCTTTTTGATGGCCGGACTAAGCGGGCGCTTTCATTGTATGCGCCCAAACGTCAATGTGATGTTCGCTTGCCGGTGGCTCGTTTGCTCCGAGACGGAACGCATTTTATCCGTGTAACGGTACCGGTGCCAGAGCGGCCAGGACAAAATAGTGTTGCTATTGATGGTGTGATCGTGTACGGTCGTCGTCCCTGGCATGGCCTGGACGGCAATGATTACGCGTTCTTAGCCGGGGTACTGCTGATCTTTACGCTGGGGCATATCTCTAAAAATAGCTGACGCAGAGTCGTAGCGCGTCGGAAAACACTTTTATCGTGCTTCAGGCAGGTCCGTGACCTGCTGTTGTCAAGGCTACACCCGCCGCATCACGGATGCGGATAGAGCGGCGGATGAAGCAGCCACCGCGGTACGCCACCGCTGAAAATCATTCCGGACACAGATTAAAGCAGGCTGCGCACGCAGATAAAAAATCAGGCTTTCTTTAAAGAAGTTCAATTTCTTCGAGAAGTTGAACTTCTAATTGACGGGGTTGGCCGACTTAGCGCACGGAGCTCAAAGCTCCGTGCTACGTAAATGATAAGCCCCTTAGAAAAGGGCTGGTGTTAAGCAGCCTCTTGGCAGAGGACGTTACCCTGACGTACCCAGCCGCCGCGGCGGCAAGGGGCCGGCGCACCGGAATGGTACGCAGGTCAACGCAGTCTGCTTCGCCCAGCGATTAGAAATCGCTGCCACAACTGCGAAACCTGCCTGCGCAGGTTGCCTGCTAATCGCCGTAGGGCGATTAGCAGATGTTGCCGTGACTTTTAGTCGCTGGGTGCCGAGTAAGCGTCCCCCGGCCCCCAATTCTGGGGTGTGTTGCTCCCCCCAAGAAAGAAAACTAACCAACTTGTTAGCTGTTTTTATCTCTGCGTTCTCCGTGAGCTTTGCGGTAAGAAGACTCTTTTCAGGAAAGCCATTGTTGGGAAGGCTAAATAATAGTCACAGGTGGTCGAAGGCGTGCCCCTCGACCACCTGTATGCTTTAATCGGTCAAGCCAGTCTTTGTGCGTCCAAGACTGCCATGGCAGCCATATTAACGATGTCACGAACCTCATCGCCGGTTTGCAAAATCTGCACCGGTAAGCCCATGCCCATCAGTACTGGCCCGATGGTTTCGGCACCGCCCAAGCGCTGCAGTAGTTTGTAGGCAACATTTGCTGCCTCTAAGTCGGAGAATACCAACACGTTAGCGTCTTTCACGTGGCTGAATGGATAGCGTTGCTCTACGATGTCGGCTACTACAGCCGTATCGGCCTGCATTTCGCCATCGATGACCAGGTCTGGTCGGCGTTGGTGCACGATTTCTACCGCTTTGCGCATTTTCTCTGCCGATGGATGTCGCACGCTGCCGAAGTTGGAGAAGGAAAGCATGGCAATGCGAGGCTCTAAATCATACTCGCGTCCTCGATCCGCCGCTAAAATGGCAATATCGGCTAAGTCTTCAGCAGTTGGATCAATATTTACGGTTGCATCGGTGAAGAAGTAGATTTTGTCTTTGACGATAACCACGTAAAGTCCGGCGACGAGGTGCACGTCCGGGGCTGTTCCGGCTACTTGCAATGCTGGGCGTAATACCTCTGGATAGTCATAAGTCAGGCCAGAAACAAAGGTATCCGCATCGCCGGCTTTAACCATGACAATACCGTAGTAGTTTGGATTGTGCAGCAGGTCTGTGGCGCCTGGCCTTGTTACGCCTTTGCGCTGCCGCATGCCGTAAAGCAATTCCGCATAGGCTTCGCGTTTAGGATCTGTCATCGGATCGACGATCACAAAATCCTCATGTAGACCTAATTTTTCCTTTTTCTCGGTAATAACTGCTTGGCGTCCCAATAAAATAGGTGTGCCAATCTTGTCCAGAACAACTTGAGAGGCCGCGCGCAAAATTTTCTCTTCTTCGCCCTCGGCAAAGACGATCCGTTTCGGGTGACTTTCGGCTTTTTGGACGATGCTCTTAGTTACAGTCCAGATCTTGCCCAATCGGGCTGTCAGTTCTTCCCGGTAGGTATCGATATTGATTTGTCGCCGGGCGACACCGGTTTCCATAGCAGCTTTGGCTACAGCTGGTGCTTCCCAAAGCATGACTCGAGGATCTAATGGTGAAGGGATAATATACTCACGACCGAATTGCATTTTTTCTTTGCCATACGCCTTCAGCACGGAATCCGGTACATCCTGCTTGGCTAAATCCGCCAAGGCATGCGCCGCAGCCAACTTCATTTCGTCGTTGATGGCACTAGCCCGCACATCTAAAGCGCCACGGAAGATGAAAGGGAAGCCTAAAACATTGTTGACTTGGTTCGGATAATCGGAACGACCGGTGGCCACAATGGCATCCGGGCGCGCCGCAATAGCTAATTCAGGACGGATTTCAGGGTCTGGGTTGGCCATTGCCAACACGAAGGGATCTTTGGCCATGCTTTTGACCATTTCGGGCGTGACCACATTGGAAACTGAAAGCCCCATGAAAACGTCGGCTCCTTTCATCGTATCGGCCAGCGTCCGATCCGTGGTGTCTTTAGCAAATCGCTCTTTGTACGGATTCATACCGGCGCCGCGCCCTTTGTAAATGACGCCACGGCTGTCACACATGGTGATATTCTCACGTTGTACGCCCAGCTTTAGAATGAATTCTGCACAAGCGATAGCGGCCGCGCCGGCACCGTTTACTGCCACCTTGATTTTGGCAATGTCTTTACCGACTAATTCCATTACATTTAACAAAGCTGCGCCGGAAATAATCGCTGTGCCGTGTTGGTCGTCATGAAAAACGGGAATATCCACTGTTTTTTTGAGCGTTTCTTCCACGTAGAAGCATTCAGGCGCTTTAATATCTTCCAGGTTGATGCCGCCAAAGGTCGGCGCCATGAGTTGCACCGTGCGGATAATTTCATCTGGATTTGTCGTGTCTAATTCAATGTCAAAAACATCGACATCGGCAAATCTTTTGAAGAGAACTCCTTTCCCCTCCATAACTGGCTTGGCCGCTAACGCGCCGCGATGCCCTAGGCCAAGAATCGCTGTACCGTTGGAGACAACAGCTACTAAATTTCCTTTGGCCGTGTAGTCGTACGCCAATGAGGGATCATCGGCAATTTTCAATACGGGTACTGCTACACCTGGGGTATAAGCCAGCCCTAAGTCTTTCTGTGTGAGCATAGGCTTAGTGGGTTTGACCTCTATCTTCCCCGGCCTCCCCATCGTGTGGTATGCCAACGCTTCCTTTTCCAAGTCCATGATTTCCTCCTATGCGGTATCAACGCCTACAAAACTAAAATGGCCAGAACAACATCTGTTTTAGCTGGCCATTAACTCGCGAAAAGTATTCAGCAGAACGCATTAGAATTGAGTAGCTTCATTATTCAATAACACTTGGACTTTGTCCATGATGCGCATCAGCA
>WFQU01000062.1 GCA_015486845.1 Anaerolineae bacterium
AAATGGCCAGCCCCGGGGAGTTCATACGACTGGCCAATGAGGATAGGAGGTTCTTTTCAAAAGATCACTTGCAACATGAAGTGATTGCAAAGTACGGCACGCACATCGGTATCTTGGACTGGTGGCCGGGCTATAAGTACTTTCAAAAGTACCTTTCCCGTTATGAAATTCCGCCTGCTTTGACACCTGAGGCCTGGAAGAAGTATGAGGTAGGGAGGACGAGCTGTTACGGGTGCCCTGTAGGATGTAAGAATGTCTACAGGATCCCTGCAGGGAAACGTGCTGGAGAAACTGGCTCGGCGCTTGAGTTTGAGTGTGTTGCCTATCTGGGCACCAACTGCGGTATTTCGGACCCTATCGCCATAATGGAGATGGAGAACCTCGCCGATGCTTACGGAATGGACGTAATAGCTCTCGGCAATACGATTGCCTTCGCCAAAGAGCTCT
Organism: Anaerolineae bacterium; assembly: GCA_015486845.1. Classification (GTDB taxonomy): domain Bacteria; phylum Chloroflexota; class Anaerolineae; order JAADDB01; family JAADDB01; genus WFQU01. Next base: position 448 of record WFQU01000062.1, read on the forward strand.
ATAGTCTGGGGCTCATCACCGACGAGGACACTGGTGGATTATCGCTTGATTGGGAAGACGCGGCGTCCCAGGTCGAGCTTGTCCATCAAACTGCGCTCCGAGAGGGGTTCGGTAACGTGATTGCCGAAGGGATGTATAGCCTGGCAAAGATTATTGGTAAGGGGGCGATGGATTACTGTTATCACGTCAAAGGGCTCAGTCGGGGGCCTCATCCGGCGGGTCTTTTTGCCCTCGCTCACGCGACTTCAACCCGTGGTGCCGATCACCTTAGAGGAAGGAGTTGGGCCTATGGAGAGAACGATCCGGAGGCCTTTCCGGAACTGGTGAGGAAAGGCTTTATTCCTGACGTATCCAAAGACCCGGTGGGGGCTCTCACTATCTCCGAGCGAGCCACGACCCTTACGGACGCGATCGGGCGTTGTAAAGGAGCCGTTAATAGCTGGGTCGCTGCCGTGCCATTAGTGTGGAAGTATCCCCTATTGGATGGGCTGGCGAAACTTCTCAGAGTGGCCACTGGCTTTGAGTTCGACGGAGCTGGCTTGGAAAAGACTGCGGAGAGGATCTATGCACTTGAGCGAGCGTTCAACGTAAGACAAGGGATAACGAGAAAGCACGATCGGTTTCCCCAAAAGCCTGAAGAGAAAGAGACCCCGCGGGGTGAAGCTGAAGCAAGAAAGTTCGCAGAACTTCTTACGGAGTACTACCGGGTACACGCTTACAACCTTGAGACAGGGATCCCCACGCGGGAGCGGCTGGAAGAGCTTAGTTTGAAGTCTGTGGCCGATGAGCTTGAGGCTCACGGCCCCTATCAGGATTGGGATGGCCCGCGTCTTTGGCCTCTTACGCAATATCCACATGGAGGAAGACGCGCTTAGAAACAGTTGCCATGTGCGGCTGCACACCATATAACGATGAAAATAAGAACGCTGATTGCGCTACCCTACCAGGTCGAGCCAGTACCAAAAGCTCGACGCAAAGCCGCCGACGCGCAGAGATTAAAAGCAAGGCAAAGTGGGCAATATGTGATAGCACTAAAAGTTATTAAAAGTTTATTGTTGCGTATTTACCCTGTTGCGCGGCTTAGCGTTAAATGTTTTTTGCCTCTGTGTCTCTTGCGTCAAATCTTTGCTCAGTGTACAAGAGTTTCGTTAGTAAGGTGCTAAGGCCAGCTCCCTTTTAGGGGGCTTTTGGGCAATGTAACACAGGGAATTGCCCCCCCCGCGCACTGAGTCGGCCAACGGTGTGTCATTACGAGGCCTGTGCTAAGAATTTCAACTTCTTGCAGAAGTTGAAATTCTTAAAGGACAGCGGATGAAAACGCTCCCTATCTCCCAACCTTGGGGGGAGCAACACACCCCCAGAATTGAGGGCCGGGGGCAATTCTCAAAGTAGTCGGCATAGGCCGGCGGCGCACCACAGGCTCATAGGGTTTTTCAGGCGAGCCGGTGTTGACAGTTTATTACCTGCAGAAACGTACAAGGCTGCTATTGACAGAATCATAGCTCCATTCCCGTTAGTATCGGCGGGGGTGGAGCTTGTAGGATAGCACCATTCCCGTCATGTTGCTTGTTTCAGCACCGAATCTTCATGCAGGTGTTCCTCTGCCTTAAAAGGGGCAGCTACCCTGTCGGATTCTTGCGATGATCTGCCACCGTACTCATTGACCCAAATCGGATCTGTGAGATCGGCAAGGCGCTCATCGTATGCTACCATCTTCTGGTAGTATTCCGGGTCTTCCAGGGCAGCGGCGGCGTTCTTATCCTCTGGTTCAGGCTTGTCCATCTCGACAATCTTTCGTGCCAGGGCGTGATGATCTCGGATTGGACAAGGCATCAGCACATTCCCGTTCTTCTTCGGGTCTTTCTGGCCGAATTCGTATTTCCACTGCCACTCACGGATGTGCTGGAAGAACGGTGTTTCCAGCACGTCGTTGAGCGTGCCACCGCGCTTGTAAACGTCCAGAATATTGATCGGGGAGTACGGGAAAAACACACATGGCATGACTTTGCCGTCCCAGTCTATGTACAGGTATCCACCCTCTCGTCCAGATGAGATGCAACCATCGGATAGGTGGCCGAACGCCCAAAAATCCGCCACAAAGATTCGTTCTTTGAGGATCATCTTTTTCCAGCCGGTACGCCACATCCACAATCTTTGCTCGGGGGTAGGCATTAAGCCGACCGTGAATCCTCGACCTATGGGCATGTAATGAAAAATCCAGCCGAAGTAAGCCCCTTTCTCTTTGAACAAGAGGTCGATGAACGCATCGGACAAGATCTCTTGCCAGTTATACCTGGTGGCGGTTACGGAAATGCCAAAAGGCACGCCGACTTCGTTCAGGTTGTCCATCGCCTGAAGTATTTTTTTGAAGACCCCTTCGCCGCGACGTTCGTCGGTACGTTGCTCCAGCCCTTCGACCGAGATGGCCGGAAGTATGTTGCCTACCTCGGCCAGCCTTGCAGCTACTTTCTTGTCGATCAGAGTCCCGTTGGTGTAAGTCATGAAAATAGAGGCCTGGTGTTTTGCGGCTGCCTCGATCAATCCTTTGCCTTGGTCCCTGTACACGAAAGGCTCCCCGCCTGAGATTGTGATGAGCCGGGCCCCCCAGAGGTTCTCTGCCTCGGTGATAATCCTGTCGAATACTTCCCAGGGAAGCTTTTCGTATTGGGCAGAACTGGAATTGGCATAACATCCTACGCAGTGTAGGTTACAGCCTTTACCAGGGCTGATGACCAGTGTATCGGGAGGTCCGTATCCATTATGCTCCGCCTCGAACTGTTCGATCGCATTTTTTTGCGACGATTTCAGGAATACGCCAAGGGAAAGCGCATTAATGATCGCGCGACGGGACGCCGGGGCGAGGTTCTTGTTTCCTAAGGCTCTGTTCACCGTGTAAAGCAACGCGATGATCGCTTCTACTTTCTCCCGTTCCAGTCTGGGAGGACGGGTCCACGGTTGGTTTAGGGATGATCGAAGTTTTTTCTCGACCACATTTACCGCTTTATTGCGTATGTGGTCACTCTGCAGCAGTTTGTCCCCGAGGCGTACTATGGCCTCGATGCCTCCTCTGTTCGCAAGTTCCATTAAGGACTGCTCAGTGATGGACATTGCTATACCTCCTCGCTTCTTAATTGACGGCCGTACCGGCACTTGCTTGTACGGGGTCATGCTTATATGCACTTGTCCAGTGCTCGCTTGGGTGTCGAAAGAAACGAAAATATCCCCTAAAAAAATTCCTTCACAAAAGCATAAGCACCTCCTCCACAAATTCTGCGATTTTTGTTTTCTGTTCTGCCGGGAGTGTGGCAAGGTATTCATGGTAGGCAGTGACATTCCTGATCATCTCTGTAGCAAGCCCATGGTCGAGAATCTCTGCCCCCAGCAAAGCTAAGGCGATCCCCGGTAAAATGCTAAGTAGTGACTCTTTCCTCTCCGTCACCCGCCGAATCCCAGCCAGTATTCGCTCCCGATACGCTTCCTTCAAGTAAGGTACGCTGATGAGCAACGCCGTGACCATATTGGTAATAAATATAGTCGGATTGTTTAGCTTTGCTGTCTTAGCCATAAGCTGATCCCTGAATTCGATACGGGAGGCCCTACTGTTGTCTTGGAGATACTCGAGTATCTTGTCCTTATGTTCTTTCCATACGGCTTCCCAGGTGGTATCAGCGTTTTCCGGGCCTTTGCCGGTCGGCAGGAAGACTACTTGGGCACGCCCCGGACCGCTTCCTGAACGCACGTAATTTGCTTTGATTAGCCCTTTTTTCTCTAAAGACCGCAACATCTCGTAAGCTGTGACCTTCCCTACACCGAGGTGTTTGGCGACGATAGTGTAGTGTAAGGATATACCCTCTTTCTCGTATAGTGCCAGGAATCTGTTGAAAAAGTCTTTTTGTCTTCTCGTCAATTCCACGTTAAGCCCCTTTTTCTTCAATTATTATAGCACCAAGATAAATGTTTGTCAATGGATTTTGCAAAAAAAGGTGGTTCAAAGCAAATAGTGTAACTACAAAAGGTGCTATAACATTTCCGTTGCTGGAGAAAAGAGTGAGAGAGCAACGGACTCAAAAAATGAACGGAAATATGCTCTTGGGCCTGGAATCGCGACGGAATTTGTCTGACGCCTTTACAGCAGGCGTATTTTCGCCAAAAGCCAATAAAATAACGTCACGAATGCAATCGTTGTGTCGGAAAAACCTTCTGACTCTACCAGACAAGCATGAATACGACGCAGATTGACCATCAGTGCCACAGTTGTGAAGTACATGACTGCTGCAACCTGGCCGCGTACCAGCAGGCATTTAGGCGACTAATAACCACGCCGTGCGGGGCCTTCAGACTTAAGAAGTTCAACTTCTTCAAGAAGTTGAACTTCTGTCCGACGGCGTTCTCCACCCGAGCGCACAGGGGGCAAATCCCCATGCTACGTCGCCAAAAGCCCCCTGAAAGGGGGCCGCTGTTGATCAGCCTCTGGACAGCGGGCGCAACCTTGACGTACCCCGCCGCCGCACCGGAATCGAGGCTTTAACCGGTGGTAGCCCCACCAACCCGCCTAAAGGCCTGACGCCAGCCGCTTCGTTTTCAGCCGCTGTGGTGTGCCTGTCTGCGTGCCCGCGCAGGCAGGCCGCCGGCCCATGCCGACTCCCGGAAAAACGCCGACCATGGACAACTCCCTGTGCTTTCGTTATCTGGATAGTAATGGCCCCCATTTGGTGGTCAAAAATCCACCATATGGGGGTAGTAAACGCACCTTCCACCTGCTATACTGTTAATGATGAGATAGACGTAGCGTTTTTCTTCACACGCTATTTTTAGCCGCACTGTTGTTGCTAATGAGCCGAATTGGCAAGCCTTTCTTGCTGATTGATGGCCGAGAATGAAGTTCATCACAAGGAGAAGGAGTATGGCACAACGAGTGGTAGTCGATCCAATTACCAGAATTGAAGGACATTTCCGTATCGAAGCAGAAATGGATGATAACAACGTTATTCGCAGGGCATACAGCTCAGGCACCATGGTACGAGGGATTGAGATCATCATGCGGGATCGTGATCCGCGAGATGCTTGGGCTATTGCCCAACGGACATGCGGTGTTTGCACGACAGTTCATTCTTTTGCTTCTATTCGGGCAGTGGAGGATGCCCTGGATATTCGTATCCCCCGAAACGCCAATCTAATTCGCAATATCATGATTGCTCAACAATTCATTCACGATCACGTAATGCATTTCTATCATTTGCATGCGTTGGACTGGGTCGATGTGGTGGCTGCGCTCAAAGCAGATCCTAAAGAAACTTCCCGCGTTGCTCGCTCCCTGTCCAGTTGGCCCAAGACTTCACCAGCATATTTTGCCAGCATTCAGAATAAAGTCAAAGAGATCGTGGCAAGCGGGCAATTGACGATTTTTGCTGACGGTTATTGGGGACACCCGGCCTATAAGCTACCCCCGGAAATTGATTTGCTTGCCGTAGTCCATTATCTCGAGGCGCTGGACGCCCAGCGAGACTTTGTCAAGATCCATACTGTCTTCGGTGGCAAGAATCCGCACCCGAACTTCTTAGTGGGCGGCGTACCATTCCCCATCGACCTCACCAGCGACAAAGCTCTCAACGCGGACACGCTTGCCATTATCCAGGATGCTATTGAAAAGATGCACACTTTCGTTTATCAGGTATACCTCCCGGATTTGCTGGCCATAGCGCCTTACTACAAAGAATATACCAAATTGGGTGAAGGCTTAGGCAATTTCCTCTCCTGGGGCGAATTTCCGGTGGACGATATCCGCAATGTTGATAGCTATCTCGTGCCCCGGGGTGCGATTCTCAATCGGGATCTAAGCACAATCCATGCGGTCGACCCGCGAGATATGGGGCAAGTGCAAGAATTCGTGAAACATTCCTGGTACGATTACACCGTTGGTGATGATGTTGGTTTGCATCCATGGGAAGGGGAAACAGATCTTCATTACACTGGCCCCAAGCCCCCGTACGAGCACCTGGACATAAAAGAAAAATATTCCTGGCTCAAGTCACCCCGTTGGGAAGGACATCCTATGGAAGTCGGGCCTTTAGCACGAATGCTCATTCTTTATGCCAGCGGCAATACTCAAGCCAAAGCACTGGTGGAAAGAACACTAAAAACCTTGGATGCTCCTGTGGAAGCGCTCTTCTCGACGTTAGGGCGAACGGCTGCGCGTGGCTTAGAAAGTGCCATTTACGTTAACGCGATGCGCGGTTGGTACAACGATCTTATCGAAAACATAAAGACCGGCGATTACACCATTGTCAATACGGAGAAATGGGAGCCTACCACTTGGCCGACACACGCCAAAGGCGTTGGCACGACCGAGGCACCACGCGGTTCTTTAGGTCATTGGGCTGTGATCGACAATGGTAAAATTACCAATTACCAGCAAGTGGTTCCGACAACCTGGAATGCTTCTCCAGAGGATCAAAAGGGCCAAGGTGGGGCATACGAGCGTTCCCTGGAAAGGACAAAGATAGCGATCCCCGATCAGCCGCTGGAGATATTGCGCACTATTCACTCTTTTGATCCTTGCATGGCTTGTGCCGTCCACATGGTGGACGCTAATCACAAAACATTGGGCACTACTACAGTTATGCCCAGCATCGTCGTGCAGCTTTTCTCCAAAGCGAACAGGCCCACTAAGCCAATTCTGACGATCGGGGATTTTCAACGGAAGTAACGATCAATAACCGCTGCCAGGGATGGCAAAAATCGTTTTTCATGTTGCGGTGCATGGTGAGGTCATATTATGAGGCAGCAACAAGTTACGATTTTGGGGTTAGGAAACATCCTAAAAACTGATGATGGCATCGGCGTGCATACTGTCTGGGAAATGAAAAAGTGCCAACAGGCAAGCAATCGCTATCCGGCCATTGATTTGGTGGATGGAGGCACTCTGGGCATGCGTCTGCTTCCTTACGTCGAGGATGCCACCCATTTACTCCTGTTGGATATTGCTGACGTCGGCGAGGAACCCGGCACTATTGTCGAGTTGGCCGGGAAGGACATTCCTCTGTACACCGGCATCAAAATGTCTATACACCAGGTCACTTTCCAGGAGGTGTTAGGCATGGCGCTGGCCCGGGGCAACTTTCCCGAACACTTATACCTCATTGGCATGCAACCTGTCAGTTTGGCCATCGGGATAGGGCCGGGTGCAAAAGGGAAGCTTGCCATTCCGGAAATCATTGCTCGCGCCGAATCTATTCTGAAGTCCTGGGGCGTATGGGCCGAAAATTAATTGTTGGAAGCACTCGATTACTTTTAGGACACACAAAGTGCCGAGAGGAGAGCCATATGGAATCCAATGGACGCAGCTTAGTTGAGAAAAGCCTTATCGCCAGAGGCATTTCGAGACGTGATTTCTTCAAATATTGTGCGTTAGTCGCCGGCACATTAGCTTTGCCGACTTCTTATGGACTGCGAGTTGCCGAGGCGCTGGAAAAGAAGAGCGAGCGACTGCCGGTCATCTGGCTCGAACTTCAGGATTGCGCCGGTTGTAGCGAGTCATTTACACGGGCGGCTAAGCCGTCGGCGGCAGACGTGGTATTAGACCTCATTTCGCTAAACTATCACGAAACACTCATGGCGACCGCCGGTACACAAGCGGAAAAATTACGAGAAGACACTATCAAAGTAGGTGGATACCTCGTAATCGTCGAAGGCGCTATTCCTTCCAGCGAGGGCGATATTTACTGCACCATCGGCGGTAAGACCGCCGAACAGATTCTCCACGATACAGTCAAAAATGCCGTTGCCGTGGTTTCGGTGGGAAGCTGTTCTTCCTTTGGCGGCTTGCCAAAGACATACCCCAATCCTACCGGCGCCAAAAGAGTTATGGACTTGGTCAAGGATAAGCCTATTCTGAATTTGCCCGGTTGCCCTGTGAACGCGGTCAACATTACGGCAACCTTGGTCCATTTCCTGACTTTTGGCAAATTGCCGGCTATAGATGACAAATTGCACCGTCCGCTTTTCGCTTATGGATCATTAATTCACAACAATTGCCCGCGCCGTGGCCATTTCAACAGAGGAAAATTTGTTCGTGAGTGGGGCGATGAAGGGCATAAAAAGGGGTGGTGTCTTTACAAAATGGGTTGTAAGGGCCCTGTCACTTTCAGCAACTGTCCGTTGGTGAAATGGAATGATAGCGTGAGTTGGCCCATTGGCTCCGGCCATGGCTGCATCGGGTGCACGGAACCGGACTTCTGGGATCATCCTCTTTACCTGCCTGTTAAGATTCAAGAGGTCTCTCCCCCCGCGTTCTACCCGGCCGTGGGGGTTGAAACGGAAAAGCCTATCGATGCTACCAGTGTTGCAGTAACCGGTGCTATAGCAGGCGCAATCCTTGGCGCTGTGGGTGCCGCTGCTGTGACCAAGAATCGCCATTCTAAAGATGGTAACGGGCAATCTTCAGGCGAGTCATAGAGAGAGGCTGCTATGGGAAACAAAACTTTAGATCGGAGAGAATTCCTAAAGATAGCCGGAGCCAGCGTCGGCGGCCTGCTCCTCACGGCCGGTGGTGCAGCAGCAGCGGAAAGCAGCAAAACAGGCGACGGCATCAAGTCGGTGCCAAATGGCTATGCCATGCTGTACGACGCCACCAAATGTGTCGGCTGTCGCGCATGCCAAACCGCCTGCCGGGAAGCTAATCACACGCCGCCAGAACTGGATGTGACCGGGAATTACGATGAGCCAATGGACCTTTCCGGGGACACATGGACGTTGATTAAGCTATATAAAGACCCATCAGAATCCTCTTTCGTAAAAAAACAATGCATGCATTGCATTGATCCGGCGTGTGTGACCGCGTGTCCGCTCGGCGCACTGCACATCACCCCAGAAGGCGCTGTAGCATACCACCAAGACATTTGCTTCGGTTGTCGTTATTGTATGGTAGCATGTCCGTTCGAGGTGCCTCGTTATCAATGGCGTTCGGTGACGCCGTACATTCAGAAGTGTGATTTCTGTGTCAGTAACGGCCGGCTGGAGCATGGAGAAACGCCGGCATGTGTTGTAGCTTGCCCCACAGGTGCCCTGAAATTTGGAACACGTCCCGAATTGTTATCAGAAGCGCATGAACGTATCAAGAAAGAGACAAATACATACGTGGATCATATCTTCGGGGAACACGAAGCCGGGGGGACGCACGCATTGTATCTTTCCGCAGTTCCTTTCGAGAAGCTCGGATTTCCGAAATTGAATGATACGCCATATCCCGCAAAGATCACGATCCCTCTGGATATAGGCGTTCCGGGCATTATTGTGGGCATGACAACATTTGCGACCGGAACCTACTTCGTCACGGGCCGAAAAGAAGAACGTACAAAGAAAGAGGAGACTCATGACAACGATAGTTAAGCCGGTTAACGCAAGGCGTTCTATTTCCATCCCTTGGGGCCATATTTTCCTCTGGATTCTCGCCACGTTAGGAGCTGTTGTGGCTGTTTACAGACTGTTTTACGGGTTGGGCGCAGCCACAAATCTCAGCGATGGCCGGCCATGGGGATTGTGGATCAGTTTCGATGTAGTAACCGGCGTAGCTCTGGCAGCAGGCGGTTTCACGATAGGCTTCATTGTGAAAATCCTTCACTTGAAACGGTTTTACCCAATTCTCCGTCCCACTATCCTGACGGCATTTTTGGGCTACGTGATCGCTGCCAGTTCTGTGGTCCTTGATATCGGTCTGCCCTGGCGCATCTGGCATCCCCTCGTTTATCAAAACTTTCACTCGCCCATGCTGGAAGTCGCTTTGTGTGTCATGACCTATACGACCGTCCTGGCATTAGAAGTTAGCGACCCTTTCTTCGAAGGGATGGGATGGAAATCGGCCAAGCGGGTTGTTGAAGTCTTCATGATTCCATTGATGGTCTTGGGTGTCGTTCTATCCACGATGCACCAGTCATCGTTAGGAACGCTATTCGTATTAGCCTCCAAACGTGTGTTTGGTTTGTGGAAAACTGGCTACCTGCCTTTGTTGTTCTTCATTTCCGCCGTGGCAGTGGGGTTAGCCATGACTATTTTAGAAGCAAACTTTGCGGCCAGCGCTTATGACATGGACGCAGAGCAGGATTTGCTTGGTGACCTCGGCCTATATGCAGCATGGGTACTCTTGACCTATTTGGTGATCAAAATTAGTACGCTTGTTGGCAGTGGTGGTGTACGAGATCTATGGAGCGGTGGGATTAACAACGTACTGTATTTTGTAGAAGTGATCGGTGGTATTATTTTACCGATGATATTGCTTTTCATACCCAGCATCAGAAAAAGCAGGAAAGCTTTGTTTCGCACCGCCTGGATTGTGGTATTAGGCGTCGTGCTGAACCGGCTTGACGTTAGCTTCTTCGGTTTTGCCGGCACGCCGTACATTCCTACCTGGATGGAGTGGGCTATCAACATCAGCATGATTTCGGCGGCAATCCTATTTTATGATTTTTTTGTAAGACATTTCCCTATCTTCAACAATGAGCACTAACAACAGAAACAACAGTTCCGAAAAGAGAGACAATCGGTATTTCGTATCGATTATTTCTCTCCTTCACATCAATGACCTCATGACTTGTTATGCTCATTTACTCAGGAAGAATGATCAAGATAAGGCCGACGGAGGTGGTATAAAAAATCATGCATGAACTACCTTTTGTAGAAAGCATACTTTCACTCACACTCGAGCATGCCCAAAAGGGGCACGCTAAGAGAGTCGTTGCTCTGAATTTGGTCATTGGCGATATGGCCAGCATCGTAGACAATACCATCCAGTTTTATTGGGATCAACTTTCAGAGGGGACCATCGCGGCCGGCGCAGTACTCCAGTTCAATCGCATTCCTGCAGTTTTCTATTGCTGGAACTGTGGCACAACCTATCAGCTAAAAGAAAGCAATCTAGTTTGCCCCACCTGCGGCGGCAGCAAAGTCTCATTGGTACGAGGAAACGAGTTTCGCCTTGAAAGTATTGATATCGAAGGGGAGGAAGAGATAGCAAATGAGCAAAGAAACGTGTGAGGATATGTTTTTCCCCAACACGCTGATTCATTCATTGGCTTAACTTGTTGACTGTTAACTCGGTAGCGGAGTCGGCATGGGCTTGCGGCCTGCCTGTGCGGGCACGCAGACAGGCCTGCCTGCGATTAGAAGTTCAACTTCTTGAAGAAGTTGAACTTCTTCAAGAGGGCCTGATTTTTTAGACGCTCTGAGCCTTTGCGCCAACTAATTTTGAGGAAACTATTTTCGTATTGCTGGCATAATATATTTGAGATCAGCGTGTATCAGCGCACATCAGCGTTGATCAGTATGCTATTTTCAAAGAAGTCAACATGGGCCTATGACGCACCACAGCGAATGAAAATTGACCACGCATGTTGTCGTTGCGTGGAACGTTGTCGGCGTTGGGGATAGTTTTGCTCCAACCAGCCATGACATGACGGAGTCCATTTTTTGACCATTGTTTTTTATCTGCGTGCGCAGCCTGCGTTGATCTGCGTCCCATTTTTATTTTCAAGGGAGTTATCATGAGCCTGCGGCACACCACAGCGGATGAAAATTGAGATCAGCGTGCATCAGCGTTAATCTGCGTTCTATTTTCAGAGGAGAGTCTGCGCGATAA
>WFQU01000063.1 GCA_015486845.1 Anaerolineae bacterium
CTGCGCCTGACATCTAAGTTTTGGTACCAGAAATAGCGTTTGAGGTCTTCCAGAGGCGTGAAATGGCGCTTTTTGTCGTGCTCAGCGCCGTCCTTACCGTGTCGGCGGCGCCTTTTAGCGGACTTTCACGAGGCAAATTGTATGTTATCTTGCTAATTGGCGCAAAGGGCTAAAGACCACGTAACATCGTGCCGAAACGAGATAGATGGGCTATCAACATCAGGTGAAATCTATCCAAAGAAACATCCTCTCCGCCCGCATTTGTGCGTCATGGCGGCGGCCTGGTGGGGAGCACGCTGATCATCGTGGCCGTGCTGTTGCCACCCGGCGCCCGCGCATCCACACCCAGATCAACCATAGCGTGATCTTGTATATAGAAGATGCCCTCGCCATCCGTCGCATCTGCTTCTTTTGGATTGCGTACCGCCGCTCCCATTCACCCCAGCCAAAACGCCGAGCCCCCCTCGCAGCCAGGACGATGGCGGTGATTGGGGGAAATTGGGCATGGGCGTCAGTATGCAGTGGGGTAGCTGCATGGAGATCTCCTAAGTCTTTGGCAGGGCGAAACCTACCACCCCGACATTACACATTGGATAGCGGTCATTAGACCAAGATGTGCGAGACCTCATTCTCCTGACATTACCAAGGGCATGTAGTCGCCATAGCCGATGATGTAACGGGCACCCGTGGAGCGCGTAGCGGTGACGTAGTAGTCGCTGCTATAGCCTAAATCAAGCGAGGAGATACAGGTGCTTTGGGCGCGCATGACGATGTTCTTGCTGACCGTCATGTTGGCGGTGACCTCATCGAAGTGCCAGCGGAACGCTCCCGGCGCGTGGAGGTCGGCGTTGGCGTCATCCACGATGCTCTGGCAATCGGCATTGTAATAGACGCTGACCAGGAAGGGGCCCGGGAAAGACAGCGGACTATTGTGAGTGAGGGTGACCGTATAGCGCATCTCATCTCCCACCCGCGCCCAGTTTCCCGGCCGCGGATTGGTCCAATCCACCTGGTAGGTCATGGATGGCAAATAATAGCGCCCATCGCGGATGATTCCGGCCAGATAGGTAGCGTTGGACCCGGCGCCGCTTTTGGCCCGCACGCAATAGGCGTAAACGCCGTCCGCGGGCAAGGCGTGTTCGTCAACAAATTCGTCCTGGCCGGGACCGGCGTAATCGGCGCTGGCCCAAACCGAGCCATCCTGCCGCCGCAGTTCGATGATGAAATCAGCCGGGCCGCCATCGTCCTCGGGATCGGCGTTGAGCGCCACCATAATTTTCTGCCCGGCTTTGCCGCTGAACGCAAAGCAATCGACATCATTGGCCGCGTCGATATTGCCAATCATCGTGATGGCGGTGGTGTTGGCGGTGGCGAACGTGTTGTTAGGCTCCCGCTCCGGCTGTTCGCCCAGGGGCAATGCGTAATAACGCAGGGTATAGGGAGTGATGCGCCCGTCGTTGCCCTCCTCGCTCACCCGCAGAAAGTGGTCTTCGCGATTGGTGTCCCGCAACCAGGCGATGAGCGGCCCTTTCTGCCACCGGCCCGAATTCTGTGCCCGCACCGTAGTCCCGTCGGGCGCATACGCGGTCAGCACCCCGTCATGGCCCGTGGTAGAGGCGCTGACATCCAGCATTGCGACCACGCCCCAGCCTGTGCCATAGCCGTGGACGCGAAAGTAATCGACATCGCCGGCCGGGTCGACATTCCCCTGAATGGGGTTGGCGGAATAAAGCATGTTGGCCTGGGCGGGCGTGTTGTTGGGCTCCTGCTCGCCGGCAGGGGCAGCCGCCGCGCCGATGCCAGCCAAGAGCAGTAGTGCTACCAGCGTCGCCAGGATGTGATGCCATTTGGAAAGCATGATAAGCCTCCTTGTCACGTTTGCAAGAGATGGATGTGATTCGAAATCAGCGCAACTCTTTTGACAACCCGGTCAGGATCAATTCCTCGGCCAAACGTTTTTGTCCGCATCCATGACCACTTCCTTTATGCGATGAAAGAGTGACTCAACGCCTTTTTATAGCACAGAAGAGTAGAAAGAGCAAGATGGATATGGATGATGCCCACGCCCCGGTGACTGGCTTCGGTGTCCTGGTTCACTGTGGATCGGAAAATCAAGCCTCAAGAGATAGACACTTTCCCGGCTCCGGCCACGGCGGGCATCAAGGTGGCAGCGGAGCCTGTTGGCAACAGTTCTTGAGATAATTCTCTTCTCACGGACTTGTTCCAGTCGTTCCCCCCCAGATGGAATCGAACAAACCGGCAACGATGATTTGTTCTGCTTCAGATGAAACCAGAAAACTGTGCTTACTACCGTTTACGAGCGTTGGCCGTCGCAGCACGCGTTTGAAGACGCCTGCGACAATCGAACCCGCGATTTACTGGGGTAGACCCACAACAGGGCAAAAAAGAGGGCGTTTTCGGGGCAATCGTCCCACCTGGCGCGCAAAAAGGCCGGGAAAGTAGCTTTTGCCGGCCTTTTCCTCGATCCAAACGGGGACGACGGGTGGGCAAGCTCGCACCTGATAATGAATTTTAATCGTGAATAGGCGTGTTGTATGTTGTCTTGCTGTTTGACGTAACCCGAAAATGCGAAGGTTGAAATGCTGGCCTGATTCCTTTACAACAGAGGGGCGTTCGACCACAAACCGTGCTGGGTATCGAAGTTGCCCGCTGACTGATTGAATGTTATCTGCCGCATTATGAAAAGAATAGCCCACCTGTCGGCTGGTTGGCGTTTTGGGCAAACATCGCATAAAATAACCCTCGTTTGTCCCCTTGTCAAGAGATGTTGATACGTAATACTGGAAAGGACCTTCAAGCCATGGCCGAGCCCGAACGAGAGCATTTCCGCAAACTGGAGCGCATGTATGGGAGCGCGCCCATCAACGACTACTTCACCCCTCGTTTGCACATCGAAGAGGGGACGGCGATCCTGACCATGCAAGTCAGGAACGACTTTTTCCACGCAGCCAACGCGGTGCATGGCTCCGTGTACTTCAAGGCTCTGGACGACGCCACTTTCTTTGCCGCGCAATCTTTGGTGACGGATATCTTTGTGCTCACGGTGAGTTTTACCATCTACTTCCTGCGCCCTATCTCCCGGGGGGAGATGAAAGCTGTAGGCCGGGTGGTGCACCGCTCCAAGCGACTTCTCGTCGTTGAGGGAGAACTATTCGATAGAGAAGGTCGGCTCATCGGGCGGGGGAGCGGAACCTTCATGCCTAGCCGTGTGCCCCTCAGTCCGGAGATCGGCTATCGCTAAGGGACACGACCTCATGTCACCGACAACCAAAGGCTACGTCATCGCCCTCATCGGCATCGCCTTTTGGTCCACGACCGGCATCTTCATCAGTTATCTCATCACGCGGTATGGGATGCCCGCCCTCCTGCTGGCAGGCTGGCGTAACCTGTTCGCTAGCGCTGTCTTGATTTTGGTGCTATATTTCGTCCGTCGTTCCCTGCTCCGGGTGCGGCGCGAACAGATAGGATTCTACTTGCTCTATGGTCTGGTACTGGCCCTGCTCAATTCTGTTTGGGTGTTGGCCATCGAGACAAACGGCGCTGCCGTGGCGACGGTGCTCATTTACAGTTCCGCCGGATTCACGGCAATTCTGGGATGGTGGCTGTTTGGAGAACGCATGGGAGTGGCGAAGGTGACAGCCATCCTCCTCAGTCTGGGCGGATGTGTGCTGGTGGCCAAGGCTTACAGCCCCGAAATATGGGCCTTGAATCCGTTGGCGGTGATCACCGGCTTGTTGTCTGGTTTAGCTTTTGCCGGTTACAGTTTGATGGGGAAAGCAGCCGCTAAGCGGAAGATCAATGCTTGGACCTCTACAACTTACGCTTTTATCTTTGGCTCAGCGTTTATCATGGTCTTCAATCTCTTGCCCATCTTGCCCGGCGCGGTGGGAACGTTTGGGGCCTTTCTGCCAAACCTGCCTTTGGATGGGTGGCTCCTTCTTCTCATTCTATCCTGCATCCCGACTGTGCTGGGTTTTGGGTTGTATAACACATCGATGAACTACCTTCAGGCCAGCATTGCCAACCTCCTGGCGACACTGGAACCGGTCATGACAGCCGTCGAAGCCTATATTTTCCTGGGTGAGCGGATGACAGTGATTCAGTTCATCGGTAGCCTGCTTATCCTCACTGCCGTGGCCGTCGTGCAGTTAGAGAAAGAATAAAGCCTTCCCCGGCGTCCGCGATAGACTTCGCCGAATTAGTGCGCAAGAATCAGCGCGCTTTTCTACATCGTTTCCCTTACAATAAAGACAAGCAATGACTTAGAGGATAGAAATATACGAGCACTGCCAATCAAACTATCGGCGTCCAGGCGTGGACGTAAAATAGGCTCGCAGTAGCCATTCCCTGTCATCGCGTGCCGCGCCTTTTCCTTTTTCCAATCTTTCAATTGGATCAACTCGCTGAGCTTTATTTACACACCTCTTCGTTAATGAAGTTACTTAGCGG
Organism: Anaerolineae bacterium; assembly: GCA_015486845.1. Taxonomy (GTDB): domain Bacteria; phylum Chloroflexota; class Anaerolineae; order JAADDB01; family JAADDB01; genus WFQU01. The sequence goes on from WFQU01000063.1 coordinate 4,471, forward strand.
AAACGCAGGATGCGGCGCCCTTAATTTACCCCGTGAACAACACTGTTTACGTGCGTAGCACCGCCATCAGATCTTTAATGCTTCTTCTGATCTTAGTCTCACTTTCGGGCGTAACAAGTCCTTTGAACTCCACCACGTCAACCAGATTGAACGAAGTCTTTTCAATAGTAGAACGTAGCTTCTTCCCCGCTGCAGCCGCCCACCCGAAGAGAGTTATCAGTAGCAGTGGCTTTTCGTATTCGACCTTCTTGATCATCTCGTTCAGGATGAATTCAGCATAAGGGAAAACATCTGATTCGTAGGTCTCCGTTCCGAAGACAATCGCCTCGCTGTCCACCACATCGCTCAGGATGTCCGCCAGAGAAGAATGATAATCATCCACGATTCTGTGAACTACTGGCTTGTAACCCTGGGCCTCTATCTCTGCCGTGGCTATTTTAACGGCTTTCTCAACAAAACGGTACATGGAGGTGTTGTCCTGGTTCATCGTGAATGGGAAAATCGGACACAAAAAGATAGACACTTTCCCGGCCACGAACGTAACGGGAACTGTTCTGTTTCAGACTAAAGCAAAGAAGCAGTACCCACCTATATTATCGTTCATAATAGAGGTCATAGAAAATGTGGCATTCTGAGACACGGCTGCAGCGTTAACCGAGCAAGTTATGTTTACCGGGCATGGCTCGTCTCGGGGAATCCTGTCTACGGTCACTGTAGTGCGACCTTGCATGTGCTCAGAGCATCGAACCCGCGATCCGTTTCTATAAACCCCCGGCGGGGCAAAAAGAGGGCATTTTCGGGGCAATCATCCCACCTGGCACGCAAAAAGGCCGGAAAAGTAGTCTTCCCAGCCTTCTCCTCGATTCATACGGGGACGACGGGGGGTTGAGGCCGCACCTGACATCTTAGTATTGGTACCGGAAATGGCGTTTGGGGTCTTCCAGAGGTGTGAAATGACGCTTTTTGTCGTGCTCCACGCCGTTCTAACCGTGTTAGAGGCACCTTCTAGCGTACTTTCACGAGGTAAATTGTACATTGTCTTGCTGATTGGCGCAAATTGAGGATGCAAAAGAGTTATTCTGCTTCAACTAAGGAAAGAGGCTCTCCCATGTAACATCAGGCCAACGGCATATCCCTGATGCTCCAGGGTGCTGCAAACCCTGGGAGGTACAAGTCTTCACCAATATTTGGTCGCAGCAGCCTTGTCTCGCGGTATTGTTCAGGGGATAATGTGTAATCTCATCGTAAACACATTGTAGGACTTGACAGGACATTCGCTCATTTCATCTCCGTATCTCCATCTCCCCGTAGCTGTTGGGTGTTGGCCGTTATTGGCTACATAGAGTAAGCGGCAGGAAGACTGTCGATGCCTTCTCCGCTTTGAACACACCGTCCCATGTTCCGGCATACAGAGTGGTTGGCGTTTGCGGGTCGATTGCCAGGGCCTCAATCCAGGTATTGGTCAAGCCCGTGTTGATCGCGCGCCAGTGCCCGCCGCCGTCACAACTCTCGAATAAGCCATTGTATGTTCCTGCGTAAAGGGTGGTCGGCGTCTGCGGATCTATCGCCAGGGCCCGAACATGGATATTGGTCAGGCCCGTGTTGACCGCTCGCCAGTGCCTGCCGCCGTCATCGCTCTTAAACACGCCACCGTATGTCCCGGCAAAGAGGGTAGTCGGCGTCTGCGGGTCGATAGCCAGGGCTTGAACATTGAGATTGGTCAGACCTGTGTTGACCGCTGGCCAGTGTCCGCCGCCGTCATTACTCTTGAATACGCCGTCGTCGCCTATCCCTGCATAAAGGGTAGTCGGCGTCTGTGGATCGACCGCCAAAACGTAAACATGGGTTGCGGTTGGGCCAGGGCTGACCGCGCGCCAGTGCCCGCCGCCGTCATTGCTTTTGAACACGCCGTCCCACCATGTCTCGGCATAGAGGGTGGTCGGCGTCTGTGGACTGATTGCCAGGGCATAAACAAGGGTAGCGGGCAGGCCATTGTTGCTGGCACGCCAGTTCCTGCCGCCGTCATTGCTCTTGAACACGCCACCGTCCGTTCCAGCATAAAGGGTGGTCGGCGCCTGTAGGTCAATGGCCAGGGCCCAAACATCAGGGTGCGGGTGGCTGGGCAAGCCGTCGTTAATCGCTCGCCAGTGCTCGCCACCGTCACTACTCTTGAACACGCCGCCGTACGTTCCGGCGTAAAGGATTGTCGGGGTTTGCGGGTCGATGACCAGGGCACGAACATGGGTATAGGCCAGACCGTTGTTGATCGCGCTCCAGTGCGTGCCGCCGTCATTGCTTTTGAACACGCCGTTGTAGTATCTCATCCCGACATAGAGGGTAGTCGACGTCTGCGGGTCGATGGCCAGTACCCGAACATCGGGGTAACCGGGCAGGCCGGCCTTCAGCGCGCTCCACTGCTTGCCGCCGTTATTGCTTTTGAGCACGCCTTGGCTTGTCCCCGCATAAAGAGTAGTCGGTGCGAATGGGTCAATTGCCATGGACAGAATATCGCCGGAGCCCGTGTTGGTCCAATGCCTACCGCCGTCACCGCTTTTGAACATGCCATTGGCATCCGTTCCAATATAGATGGTGATTGGCGTTTGTGGGTCAATCGCAAGGGCGGTAATGTGTCCACCTTCAGGTCCGATGTTTGTCCAAATGATAGACCCGGTCTCGGCGAAGGCCACAGGCGGCCGTCCGATGCTGGCCCAAAGAAACAGTAAGCCGATGAGCAACATCAATGTCCTACAGAGCATGAACCGTTCTTGATGTGTCTTTCGTGTAAACATGATTACCCCCTCAATACTGCATTGTTCTCCTCTTAAGCCTTACCTCTTTTACTATGCAAATGGAACCGGTCAGTTTCGCGGCTAGTGCGGCTCATCTTGCGTCCGCTGTAGCGCGCCGTAAGCCCACGAAAACTCCTGTGAAAAGTAGCACCAAGCACGAATCAGTTGCCGAACAGAAAACCTTTACCGATAAGTCACTTGCAAGACATACCAATGTGCATTTGAAGTCATGCCGTCCGTGTATATGCGGACAACATAACGGGCTCCACGGTCAATGTGGCAACTGGCCGTGTAGATCACAGACTTTATTTCCTCCGTGCCACAAAGTGTCCTGCGCAACGCGCCCTGCGCATAGAGCCAAACGGAAGTACGACCAACCAGTGTTCCCGGCAATTGCAAGCGGATCTGCACCTCCTGGGCCGTTACCGCATCGAAATAATAATTGTCCTCAGGATCGCCAGCGTACAATTTAGCATCATAGAACCGACCAGAACGGAGTTCCCCTCAGGAATTCCACTATCTGCTGTTATCAAGCTCATGGCTGTCGCCCGCTGCATAACGAACCGGCAACCACGGAATGAACTGCAGGGAAGGCGTACGCGTTGGCGCAGGTGTCGGCGTAGAGGTCAATGTCGGTGTTGGCGTCGGCGTAACTGTTGGCGGCTTCAACACAGACCAGGCCACATGGATGTGCGCTGCACCGTATCTCTGGTAGTATTCCACACGCACCTGGTGGTAGCCAGCCGTCAGATGCACTGTCGCAGAGAGGTCGGCGGCCTGCGGGTCTTCCCACGACTCGATGACCAGTTGGTTATCGACCCAAAGGCGCACGCCGTCATCCACGCTTACGCTAAAGCGATAGGTGCCGCTGCCAAACCACACAGAGCGCTGCCAGCGCGCCGAGAA
>WFQU01000064.1 GCA_015486845.1 Anaerolineae bacterium
AGAGATTAGCTGCCGCAAATCCCCGCTTGCACCCTGTGCATGTGCCGGTCAACCAGGGCTACGGCTTCGGCATTCTCAGCGGCTTGAGCGTTTGTCGGGGGAACTATTTAGGCTATAGTTGGGGTGATAATCAGGTGCATGCCCAAGATGTCTTAGCCGTTTACCGGGCTTTGCGAGAAGCGGACAGCGATATGGCTAAAGCGACCCGTATTGTCCGGGAAGATGGTTGGCGGAGGGCGCTTATTACCCATATCTACAACTTTATTTTTCCCCTTTTCTTCCCCGTAGACGTCAAAGATATTAATGGCTGTCCCAAGATTTTCACGCGCCGGGCGTATGAATCATTGACATTGGTCAGCAGAGATTGGTTCCTGGACCCAGAAATTATGATCAAAGCACATCGCCAAAATCTCAGCGTGATTGAGGTTCCGGTTACATTTTACGAACGCGAGCAGGGAAAGTCGAATGTCAAGTGGGCAACTATTTTGGAGTTCTTGAAGAATATGGCTCGCTACCGACTTTTTGGGAGGTTATGAATCAATGAGAGATAAAACGACGATACCTGTGGTCATTTTAGCCGGCGGTTTAGGCACCCGCCTGCGCGAAGAAACAGAATTTCGCCCTAAGCCGATGGTAGAAGTCGGCGGCAAGCCGATGCTTTGGCATATCATGAAAATTTACGCGCATTATGGCTTTAACAGTTTTATCATCTGCTTGGGATACAAAGGGCACATGATCAAAGATTATTTCCTCAACTACCGCTTCATGCAGAGTGATTTCACGGTCCAGTTGGGGAACCGCGCCAAAACGATTCTGCACGACCATCACGGGGAGGAAGATTGGGCGGTCACTTTGGCCGATACTGGCTTGCTCACTAACACGGGGGGACGGATTCACCGCATCCGGCGTTATATCTCGGGAGATACTTTCATGGCGACTTACGGTGATGGCGTGGCAGACATTGATATCAATGCGTTGCTGGCTTTTCATCGCGCCCACGGCCGCATCGCTACCGTTACCGGTGTGCGTCCTTTTTCCCGTTTTGGGGTAGCCGAAGTGGACGAAAATGACATCGTGCGTCGCTTCCGAGAGAAGCCGCAATTGGACGGCACAGTTAGCGCCGGCTTCTTCGTTTTCAACCAGCGCATTTTCGACTATATGGACGATGATATCGTGCTGGAACAAGAGCCATTGCGCCGTTTGGCCGAAGATGGCGAACTGGCGCTTTACCCACACCCCGGCTTCTGGAAGAGCGTGGATACTTATCGCGAGTGGCAGCAATTGAACCGCATGTGGGATAGCGGCGAACGTCCCTGGGCTGTCTGGCGGCGAACGTAACCGCTTGCTTTCCCGATCACATGGCAAACACACATTTTTAACAGCGAGCGACGCCGACGAAACCCGTCTCCGGGAAGTCCTGCGTGCCAAAATGCTTGCCCGGCGGGCTTAATTATGCTAACATGTCCACAGGAGGTGCACCGTGAAAGAAGTCAAGCCGCTCGTTATCCCAGCGGACATTCAGGGCCTGTTACCTCCGGCCACGCCGGAGGTGGATGCGCTACGCCGGCGGCTGCTGGACGTGCTCTTCACGCCGACGCGGCTGCGCATGAGCTACGAGGAATTCTTGGACTGGGCCGACGAAGATACTTTAGCTGAATGGGTCAACGGAGAAGTGATCATGACATCCCCCGCATCATATAAACACCAGGATATTTCAGGGTTACTGGAAAGTGTTTTGCGAGTCTATGTTGAAACAAAGCAATTAGGTGTTGTGCAAACGGCGCCGTTTCAAATGAAATTGGAAAACGGTCGGGAACCGGATATCATTTTCGTGGCCACGGAACACTTGGGCCGGTTCAAAAAGAACTATTTAGACGGTCCGGCCGATTTAGCGGTGGAAATCATCTCGCCGGAGAGCGCTGGCCGCGACCGGGGGGATAAATTCTACGAGTATGCTCGGGGCGGCGTGCCAGAATACTGGCTCATCGACCCGCAGATAGAGCAAGCCGACTTCTACCGACTGGCAGGGGACCGTTACGAAACAGCCTTCAGCGGGCACAGCGGCCGTTACGACGCGCTGGTGATCCCCGGCTTCTGGCTGCAGGTGGCGTGGCTCTGGCAGGAGCCGCTGCCCAAAATTCTGGATGTGCTCAGACAATTAGACGTGACCTGATTTTAGCAGCTTGTGTAGTTGGAAGGTGCGATAATTTCAGCCCGCGTGGTCGTACCTTTGCCTGTCACTGGAGGTTCTTGATGTCAAAAATCGAAACGTCCGTACCTACGAAGGTACATAATTTGTTACCTCCGGCCACGCCGGAGGTGGATGCGCTACGCCGGCGGCTGCTGGACGTGCTCTTCACGCCGACACGATTGCGCATGAGCTATGAAGAATTCCTGGACTGGGCCGACGAAGATACTTTAGCTGAATGGGTCAACGGAGAAGTGATCATGACATCCCCCGCATCGAACAAACATCAAGACATTTCCGGATTTCTGGAAAGTGTGCTGCGAATTTACGTCGAGACGAAAGAGTTAGGTTGCGTGCGAACAGCACCTTTCCAAATGAAGCTAAAAAATGGCCGCGAGCCAGACATTGTTTTCGTGGCCAAAGCGCATCTGGATCGGCTCAAAGAAACTTATCTGGACGGCCCGGCCGATTTGGCGGTGGAAATCGTCTCGCCGGAGAGCGTCGGTCGTGATCGGGGCGAGAAATTTTACGAGTACGCTGAAGGCGGTGTGCCGGAATACTGGCTCATCGACCCGCTGACGGAGCACGTGGAATTATACCGCTTGGCCGGTGATCGCTATCAAACGGCGTTCAGTGGGCACAGCGGCCGTTACGACGCGCTGGTGATCCCCGGCTTCTGGCTGCAAGTGGAATGGCTCTGGCAGGAGCCGTTGCCCAATCCGCTGCGCCTTCTCGGGGAAATCGTCGGCATGGACGCCGGCTTGCTAGAGCGGTTCTTGGGAGCTTTGCGCCAGACACCGGGTACGAGCGACCGCGAAGGAGATATGTAATGCCTGAGACAAAAACGCCTCTTGGCCCGGCGGACATTCAGGGCCTGTTACCCCCGGCCACGCCGGAGGTGGATGCGCTACGCCGGCGGCTGCTGGACGTGCTCTTCACGCCGACACGATTACGCATGAGCTACGAAGAATTCCTGGACTGGGCCGACGAAGATACTTTAGCTGAATGGGTCAACGGAGAAGTGATCATGACATCCCCCGCATCGCAACAACATCAGAAAATTTCCGATTTCTTGTCTTTTATCCTGCATACCTTTACGGAAGAACGTGCACTCGGCACTGTTCTTAGCGCGCCTTTCCAGATGAAATTGGAAAATGGCCGGGAACCAGATATCATTTTCGTGGCTACGGAGCATTTAGGCCGGCTGAAAAAGAACTATTTGGACGGTCCGGCCGATTTAGCGGTGGAAATCATCTCGCCGGAGAGCGCGGCCCGCGACCGGGGGGATAAATTCTACGAGTACGCTCGGGGCGGCGTGCCGGAATACTGGCTCATCGACCCGCTGGGGGAACAGGTCGACTTCTACCGGCTGGCAGGGGACCGTTACGAGACAGCCTTCAGCGGGCATGAAGGCCGCTACGACGCGCTGGTGATCCCCGGCTTTTGGCTGCAGGTGGCGTGGCTCTGGCAGGAACCGTTACCAAAAGTCTTGGATGTGTTGAGGAAATTGGAGATCGTTTAGCGCAATTTCCTCACAAAATGACGAAAGAGAGCAAATGGATCACTATTGGCAAGACAAAAATGTGTTTGTCACCGGTTGTACCGGTATTTTAGGTTCCTGGATGAGCATCCGCCTTCTCGAAGCGGGTGCTCATGTTGTAGGCTTGATCCGCGATCAAGTGCCGCATTCTAACCTCAATAGCAGCGGCTTTCAAGAGAAGATCGACCTCGTTCACGGCGATGTCACCGATTACGACCTGCTGGAACGGGCTTTGGCCGAGTACGAAATCGACACCGTTTTCCACCTGGCGGCGCAGACCATCGTTGGCATCGCCAACCGCGTGCCCCGGCCCACTTTCGAGACTAACATCAAAGGCACCTGGAATGTCCTCGAGGCAACCCGGCACAATCCTACCGTGTGCCGGGTCGTCGTCGCTTCTACCGACAAAGCCTACGGCGACCAGCCAAACTTGCCTTACACGGAAGAACAGCCCTTGCTGGCCCGTTACCCTTACGATGTGTCCAAAGCAGCCGCGGACATGATCGCCCGCAGCTATTATCACTCGTTCGACCTGCCCGTGGCGGTCACCCGTTTGGGAAACATTTACGGCGGCGGCGATCTGAACTGGAACCGCATCGTCCCGGGCACGCTGCGCAGCATTTACCGCGGCCAGAACCCGGTCATCCGCAGCGACGGTACCCCGGAGCGGGATTATCTCTACGTGCAAGACGCGGTCACGGCCTATTTGGTGTTGGCGCAAGCGTTGGACCGGCCCGAAGTGCATGGTAAAGCGTTCAATTTTAGCCCCGAAGCGCCTATCAGCGCTTTGGCGTTGGTGCAGCGCATTTTACGGTTGACGGAGCGGGACGACCTGCAGCCGGTCATCATGAGCCAGGGTAAGATCAAAGGAGAAATTGACCGGCAATATCTTTCCAGCAGCCGAGCCCGGAGCATGCTCAATTGGCAGCCGCAATACAGCTTAGAAGCAGGGTTGCGCGAAACAATTGCCTGGTATTGGACATTTTTCGAGGAGCAACGACCATAGCTATGGGCGAACGTGTTTTCGTGACCGGCGCAACCGGCTTTATCGGCTCCCATCTGACCCGCCAATTGCTCGCGCGCGGTGACGAAGTGCACATCCTGCGCCGGCCGGCTTCCGATTGCTGGCGATTGGCCGACCTGTGCGCCAAGTTGCACGAGCATATCGGCGATCTGACTGACTTCGCCAGTGTCCAGGAAGCGGTCGACGCAGCACGGCCTGAGGTTGTTTATCATTTGGGCGCTTACGTGAACGTGGGCCGCACCTTGCGCAACGCGAATGCCATTGCCGACGTGATCATCGGCGGTACCCTGCATTTGTGGCGGGCGTTGGAGCACCACGACTACCGTGTTTTCGTCAACAGCGGCACCTGCGAGGAATACGGAGACAACCCAGTGCCCTTCCGGGAAGACCAACTGCCGGCGCCGGTTTCCCCTTACTCCGCCGCTAAAACAGCCGTCACGTTTTACGGCCTCATGTATCACAAGACGCTGGGACTGCCGGTCGTCACATTGCGCCCTTTTCTGACCTACGGGCCGATGCAGCAGCCGGCGCGGCTCATTCCCCAGGCGATTATCGCCGGGCTGACAAAAAGGCCATTCCGCACCACGCCCGGCGAACAGACTCGCGAGTTCAACTACGTGGACGACATCGTGGCCGGCTACATCAAAGCGGCCCACGTACCGGACGC
>WFQU01000065.1 GCA_015486845.1 Anaerolineae bacterium
CGCCCGATTCTATAAGCTGGAAACGGGGACCGATGTAGATGGCGTTGTCATGCTGGATTTGAACGCCGTCCAATTGTTGGTAGATGGTCTTGGCCCCCTGACGCTTGCCGATGGCACGGTTGTGTCGGCCCACAATATCATCCCTTATTTCTACCACGCTTGGGCGAACCCGACAACACAAAAAGGTTCCCAGGTGAGGACAGCGAAATGGTGGTCCAGGCGCAAAAACTTCATGCACTGGGTTATGCAAGCAGCGCTCAACCGCGTCCAGAAGCAAAGCAATACCATTGCCCTGCAGCGGCTTGCTCGCGATTTAGTGCAGGCGGTCAATGAACGTCATTTGCTGTTGGTTGCTTTGCACTCTCCAAATGCGCAACAGATCATTGCTGAGCAAGGTTGGGATGGTGCATTGCGTCCTGGAGATGGCGATTACTTGCGCGTTACGGATAGCAATGTCGGCTTCAACAAAGCGAATGCCAAAGTGCGCACAAAAGTTGCTTATGAAGTCGATCTGCGGCAAAATCTGCCCCTGGCTACATTAACCATGAGCTATACGCACACTTCGCGAGTCCATATCACCCACTGTATTCAAAAAGCTTATTATGGCCTGAAATACGAAGATATGCAGGACCGCTGCTATTGGGATTATCTCCGCGTCGACGTGCCAGCGGGTGCTCATTTGTTAGCTGCTACCGGATTCCAGCCCGAGAAGGTAATCAGTGGCGTTGGTGACGCGGGGACAACTGAGTTTGCCGGCCTGTTTGTCATCGCACCCGGGGAGACCCGCTCCGTCACTATTCGCTATGCCCTGCCCAAAATGGTCGTTCGTAACAACGTTTACGCATTGCGGATTCAGAAACAGCCGGGGACAAACAACGCGCCATTTGCCCTGCGCATTCATGCGCCCAATAATATTCTTGCCACTAATCTAAAGCTCAGCACCGATATGGATCTCCATCTGCGGCTGGATACTTCTGTTTGGCGCATCGCACCTACTTATCCGCTACCGCGAATATCTACACATCTGACAAAACCAGCTCAGTGATCAGAATTTCGGGAGTAGGAAGGCTAATATGAACAGACAACAACAAAAATACGTTGTTACAATAATGTTAATGTTTCTTTTCATTTGGTTGGGGAGTCGAGCGCCGGCTATCAATGCTGAACCAGGCAGCACAGTTCCACTCATTGTGCAAGGGCAGGTCACGCTACAACGGCCCAATGCCCCGGCACCTGATCCGTCCTGGGTCATCCCTCTTACTGTTGCTTTCTACGCCCCCGGCTCTTCTACGAAAGCCTATAGCTGGAACATCAACACCAACGACGATGGCTCTTTCAGCATCATCGACACCATAAACCCAGGCCAATACGATGTGAGTGTGAAAAATAGACACACCCTGCGTAACCGTAAACCCAACGTATCCATCCAGGCAGGGACGAACGCGATTGACTTAGGCATTCTGCGTGAAGGGGATGCCAATAACGATAACCGGGTCAATGTACAAGATTTTACTGTTTTGCGCTCCGCTTATTTTACAGAAGCTGGGCAACCGGCCTTCGACCCGCGTACAGACTTTGACGAAGACCAGCGCGTCAATATCCGTGACTTTGCCCTTTTGCGTAATAATTACTTTTCGGAAGGCGATATCATCCTCCCTCGCCTTGTCGCTTCCGCTCCGTCGACTGGCGTCCAGTTGACGCTTTGGCCGCCTGTCGTTCGAACTGAAGTCGGCATCACCACCTTGATAACACTTTCTTTGCACACAGATAACCAGGCAATCGTGGGGGCCGATGTGACTTTGGACTTCGATCCGGCTTTTATTCAGGTCGTCGATGCTAATGGAGCTATTACGCAGACTGTTGCGTCAGGTGGGGTTTTTGATACTGTTTTAGTGAATCGGGTGAATAACACGACGGGCCGTATTATTTTCGGCGCCGGAACACTGAGCATGCCGGTTATCGGAACTTTTCCGCTTTTCTCTTTTTTCGTGCAGGCGCAAGCGGAAACCATAAGCACGACGCTCGCAATCACTGACAACAATGTAGTCAATCCAGAGGGCTATTCGTTGCCAGTACAGCAACACGACGGCAGAATTGAAGCTGGTGCGTTCCCCCATCTTTACCTACCTGTAACAGGGAATGCTTGGACCACACAACGTTTCATCTACTCTATTCATTGCCCTGTTGTGATGAGTCGTTGAACAAACTTGGTAACGTTAGTTCATCTCTATGCCGGCAGTTTTCGCTTGTAAAACACGCAGCAAATACCTCTTTGCCATAAGATGTGATAGAATGAATGTAGGACGTCCATCAGTCTATGATAGAATTGTACAGATTAAGGAAATACCTCATGAACGGGGATAAGGGGGAGTGATGGAGCAAGTGAAGATGTCACGCTTGCAGCGAGCGCTGGATGCAGTTGAATCGTTGCCACCGGAAGAACAAATGATGTTGTTCGAAATTGCTCGTCGTCGCTTAATCGAGCAGCGCCGCGCGGATTTAGCTGAAGAGATCGCCACGGCGCGTCGAGCGTACCGCCAGGGCCAGGTTAAGCGCGGAACAGCGGCTGATTTAATGGCAGAGTTAGGCGAATGAGAACACTTGTTTGGAGTTCCTCTTTCGTGCGGACATTGAAGCGAAAAGTTAAACGCCAGCCGGATATCCGCAATCAAGTGGAACAAGCGCTTCGTCAACTCGCAGATGATCCTTTTTATCCGTCGTTACATACACACAAGCTCACCGGTCAACTATCAGGAACGTGGGCTTGCAGTGTTGGGTACAATAGCCGGATTCTCTTCGAGTTCGTTCAAAACCCAGAGTCTGGTGACGAAGAAATCTTATTGTTGACCATTGGTTCTCACGACGAGGTGTACTAAAGTCACACAGACTTTCTTGCTTTGTTTGGCATTGATCCTGACAAAGGAACTCCACAGATTTCAAGAAACAAAAAGAAGAAGTCTTTGAAATCTGCGGTTCAAATAACCCATTAGACTAAAATCTCACGTAACTGCTCAGTTCTAGTCAAATAGAACGCTGATTGCGCAGATTTCACGCAGATAAATCAGAAAAGATCAGCGAAAATCAGCGTTTATCTACGTCATCTGCGTCCTGTTGTTAGGGTGGCTGAGTAGTCACAATCTCATCTCCAGTTGATGAATTTTCGGCTGCTACCGGGCCGGTGTGATGGATCACAGGCACCCCGTGCGGTTGAGCAGATATGTCAACATAATCAAGAGGAGATCGTCCATGCACAGGCAAGTACCTCGTTTTCTTGTCATCACCTTCATTTTGGCTCTCTACACTTTAGTCCCCCCATGGGGATTCCAATACTCCCATGCAAAACAGAGCATGCGCCCACTAACTTCAGATCCCCAGATGACGACCGCGGTCACGGTAGCTGTACGTCCCGGCAACATCACTGTTTACCCGAATGGACAATTCGACATTCGAATTCGGGTCGAAGGCAGCGGCGTGGCGACGGGTGCGGACATGTGGCTTCATTTCGATCCTCACTTTTTACAGGCTGTTTCCATTACCGATGGCGGCGCCCTGGATGTCCGCTTGGCTGCTTCCATCGACAATAGCGGTGGTGTGGTAAAATATGGGGCGGGCACATTTGGCAACGGCGTTAACGCTCCCTTTACGCTGTGCAATATCCGCTTTCGGGCCAAAGGCGTTACCGGTACCAGCACGTTATTGTTAGATAGCACACATACGGATGTACAAGGCGTTTCTGGTTCCATCCTGAGCGGGCGAAGCAATGGCACTGTCCATGTCATACCGTTCCCGACGGCTACGCCAACGCCGACCAAGACTCCTATTCCACCGCCAACCGCAACGCCCACGGTGACGCCAACGCCCACCATTACTCCCACGGCAACATCAACGCCAACCGCAACCCCGACAGAGACGCCTATCCCGGCTCAGATCTGTGCTTTTGCTTTTGCAGATTCCAATGGCGATGGAGTCCAACAACCCGAGGAATCGTTATTAGCCGGCGCAACCATGCACCTCCTGAGCAACATGCAGACGGTTATCGACGAGCAAATGACCAATGCCGACAGTCCAATCTGCTTCACGCCTCAGCCGCCGGGCACGTACATCTTAACCGAGACTAACCCGGCCGGCTATACATCTACAACGCCAGATATGTGGGGATTGTATCTCAACGCGGGGAGCGAGGCGCTCATCGCCTTCGGGGATATTCTCGCCGTGACACCAACCCAGACGCCGACAGCGACACCTACCCCGGCAAATGGTACTTTGAAGGGTACACTTTACGAAGATCTAAACGGCAATGGTGTGCAAGACGCCAATGAAAGTGGCATACCAGGGGCTCACTTAGCGCTCCAGTCCCAGAATCAACGGCCCCGGTTCGTAGCTAATCGCCTGGCAAGCCAAGAAGCGATCACAGATGATAGTGGCAAGTTTATTTTTGCCGACGTGCCATTTGGCACGTATACGCTGCGCGTTACTGAAGTGCCACC
>WFQU01000066.1 GCA_015486845.1 Anaerolineae bacterium
AAATCCTGCAGGGTCACCACATCGCGCTCCACAAAAATCACCGCATGATGTCGGGAAACTGTCGAATCGCGCAGCGTAACATCATTGTCATCTTGACGGCCGATAGTGTTCTTACCCAACTTAAGAGGAAGCGCATCCCCACTACCTCCGTCCAGCCATGCCGCGGGCGCTTCTTTGGGCTGCGCATGTGAAACAGGTTCTGCGATACTCGGCTGCCGCTTCAAAGAAGGCTCGACCGCCGGCCTCAATCCTTGACGGACCTGAAACTTGTAAATCACCTTGCCGAATCGAACAGCGACGTTGTTGGGGAGAATCGTCTCCGTGATCTTTTTGCCGTCGACGAAAGTACCATTAGTCGAATCGACATCCCGCAAACGGAATACACCATCCTTATAAGTCAAAACAGCGTGATTCCCCGAGACTGTCGAATCGGCAATGACAATGTCATTGCCGGCATCCCGACCTATGCGCGTTTCTGGCCGGAACACGAGCAATTGCTTTTTGGTCGCTTCGTCGAGAAAACGCGCCAAAGAGGGCTTCCGCTCTCGTCTCAGCGCAGGTTTACCGCGTTTAGGGGCGGCAGCAGGTTTCTCGTGAGAGCGATTCCGCCGGCTAGTGCCCCTATTTTCCTCCCCTACAATCTCGCCCAAGGGCAAACCAGCGCTTGTAGGGGGGCGGTAGCTCAAATAGTGACTCGCAAATATCTCATCTGTTGCCGGTTTGTAAAGCCACCATATTTCGGACACCGCCGCAGCCAAGGCCAGCAACCAACCCAGTAAAAACCACCAGTGCCAGACACCGATAGCGCTCCACAGCGGCAGAGCGATAAAGAAAATGCCAATCAAAAAAACCAGCACGAATACATTAGTTGCAATGCCTACCAATCGCGCCCAGGGTGCTTTTTGCGCAACGGCCAAATTCCAGGCAAGGGCATAAAGAAACAAGAGTGGGAACAGCACCCTTCCTCCCGGCCAAGTTATTGCATAGAGAGCAGCGGAAAGCGTATGGCCAACGCCCGGTATTTTTGACACCAAAGCGAGCGTATCGGCACCTACCCAATAACCAGCAAACGACAAGCCTCCTAACAAAACTATGAAGCCAAAAATTATAACCCACACCAATTTATGGACAGCTTTCACCTGTCGCCTCCGTTCTGTTCTTATTCAACAGCAAGCATGAACACCAAATCTGATTTAGTCATCCGTATTACGAGAAATAGTTTTCAATGCACCACGGGGATATCGACCCATGTCACCCCAATTGGCAAATCAACCCAGTCAGTCTGAATCCAGCCTTCATTCCCTTGCCAGCGAACCTCAGCATAATCGACACTGTCTGTTCTACCACAAACCTCCACCTGAACATTAGCCGGCATGGCAACAATTGGCTTGGCCTCCAAAAAAGGCGCTTGCAATAACCTTGCTGTGCCATAGTCCTGCCGTACCTTTATCTTACCGTGCATAGAACACGAGCGGCCTGGCGTAACCGTTGCGTGCCCTGTAGCCGCTGTTGTTGATGTCACAGTTGGCGTCGGTTGCATTTGTATCTCGATGTGCGCTACCTGGGTACTCTGTTGAGACAGTTGCGCCATTAGTGTCGCTTGCTGTGTCTCTAAAGCAGCAATACGGGGCATTGACTGTTGGGCCCCAAAATACGCAGAGTAGCCGAAAACAATGATCAGCAAAACAACCCATGCTCCCAACTTCAGCCAACGCAGATTCTTTTCTTCGAATAGAGCCTTACCACTAAGCTTCATTCCATCTCTGCACCCATATCATCGTAATCCCCATAATTCCAAGCCACCTTGAAACCCAACCATCAAAGATACACTATCACTCGTGATAGCCACACTTCCCGTTGGCTTAAGCAATCCGTGGGGCAAGCCCTGTATTATTTTTAGTTGACCGGAGTTAAACTTCCAGGCAGCTATTCCGTTTTGAGTTGAAAGAATTAGCAACTTTCCATTGGGAAAGAAAGCCAGATCATACACAATGCTTAAGGAAATCTTTTTAGACGCCATTTTCCGTCTATTTGTGTCCCAGATAGAGATACTGCCATCTTGGCTGCCGGCTGCCAGCCATCGGCCATCCGGCGAGAAAGCGAGAGCCCATACTTGTCCCTTGTGCACTTGTGGGGTCAGCGGTTGATTACACCCCGTAGCTGTTAGCGTACCATTATGGATGGAAACAGAGCAAAGCCACAGAGCCCCTTTGTCCCCTCCGATAGCTAACTGTGCACCGTCAGGCGAGAAAGCAACACTGGCGGCTGGCTCGCTAAGTATCCGCTTCCAATTAGCTACACCATTATTAATAGATTGCGGCCATACAAACACACCATTATCACCACCGGCAGCTAGAAAGTGGTCTGAATAGGTAACAGATTTGATTCTCTTTTCGGAGCCTGCCAAGGGAATCGTCCTGGTAAAAGGCTTCTTTGCAATCGCCACACCTCTGTCATAGCCAATGGCCAGTTCCTCACCATCGTCCGAAAAAGCAACGCTGTAAACATTTGACAAACCCTCAAGTGTATGACGACGCAAACCCTGCTCGGTAGCCTGCCAAACAAAACAGTCAGGGAGAGAAATATTGTGATTCACAAATGTCTGTCCAACAGCAATCGTCTTACCATCACGTGCGATCGCAATGGACGCCACCCAGTCGTTTGGGTTGACACCAAGCGGCTTTGTCTTCTGACGTAACTGACTGATATTCTGTGCCGATATTATAATAGGAACAGGCGTCACGGTTATAGTGGGCGTTGTTGTAACTGTCGCTATTGCCACTGGCGTAGACGTCGCTTTTGGCGTACCCCCTATTGCTGCCGCCATGGCGCTCACAGTAGCCTTCAAGGTATCGACCTGTTCTCGTTTGGCGTTCAACTGCTTTTGTAAAGCCGCAATGGCGGCGTCTCGCCCGCCAATTTCACTTTGCATCTGTGCCACAGATGTCGCCGCAGCCTGAGCAGACTGCGTGGCCTGTTCACGCCAACTTGTCTGGCGCACAGCTGCCTGAGTGGCAGTTCTCACCACAGCAACCAGTGTACCTTCAACATCAGGGCCTGCAGTGGCAGGGGCAACCTGTAGTTGAGACGCTGTAGGTAATGCTTTGCTATGAACCCACCAGTTCGTTACGGCCATCAAAGCCAGGCTCCAGATAATAAGCCCCAACAACATTAGTCCGATAGTAACAAAGCGGGATCTCACTTTCGAGCTTTTTCTCCCGGCTGACAACGAATCAGTATAGCCTAGTGCATTGTCAGACACAGAGCCAAGTTCTATTTCGGACACATTGTCAACAGGAACGACCTGCTTTACGCCAATAACAATGGCCGAAATGTTGTCCGGGCCGCCAGCGAGGTTTGCTGAATTCACCAAGTCGTCACAAGCAAATTCAGGGGTATTCCATATATATTGGGACGGAGTTTCGATGATCTGTCCATCGCCAACCGGCTCCCACAAACCATCACTACACAAAACGACAATGTCGCCTTTTTGTATTTCCATTCTATGCGTCTCTACCTCTACTTCGGGCATATTGCCCAAAGAACGGGTAATGACGTGTCGCATACTACTCTTTTGAGCTTCTTCCTCCGTAAGAATATTATTCCGGACTTGTTCTCTCACAAACGAATGATCTTCCGTGACAAACACAATTTGCCCATCACGTATCAAGTAGAGCCGACTATCACCAACATGTGCTGTGAAAAGCTCATTGCCGCGAATAACCGCCGCGACGAGCGTCGTGCCCATGCCTTTCTCAGCTGCTACCTCTTGAGCCCGCCTATAAATTCGCTCATTAGCCCGCTGAATTGCCGCCTCCAGGGCATCTTCGATATTTCCTGGAGCGCTTTCATAATATGCAAGGCTTACCTCATCGATCGCAATACCACTTGCTACTTCACCGGCATTGTGTCCTCCCATGCCATCGGCGACAATATACAAGTTACCCTTTCGGTTCGCCTCACCTGTTGCAGGCACCTCAAACTTGTTGAAAAGGGCAATGTTATCTTCATTGTGAGTGCGTTGTTGACCAACGTCTGTTTTGCCGCATACCTGCAGTCGTGTCACATTGTGATGTCTCATTATTACTTCTCCCTGCCTCGATCAAAATGCACTGTCAGACGCCAACCTTCGATGTCAATAAAATCACCATCAGCCAACCGATGAGGCTCTTCGGTATTCAGTTTACGTCCATTGAGCTGTGTACCGTTGCTACTGGTGTCCACCACATAAAAGTCAGAACCCCGCAGCTCAATGTGCGCGTGTTGCCTGGAAACATACCTTGCGTCATCTTCGAGCACGATATCCTGGGTACGAAAACGGCCAATAGTTATCCTTTCTTGTGTAAAAGAACGCTCTTGAACGGCACCATTAGCGTCTTTAATTTTGAGGTAAAGCGTCGGGAAGCGAACACGCCGTATCACAGTCTTAGAATTATCATCGCCGTTCGGCTGAATTCCTTGCGGCCTCTCCATAATCAGCGTCTTGGTTGCATCAGGTATTCCCGCCGGAATAATCTGAGTCTTCGAAATAGAGCCAACCGACTTGCTTTCATTACGTTGAGATATCCGTCTCCTCGACTTAATCGCAGGGTACTTATCATATTTGGCCCTCAGGCTACTATCTCCTAAGGTTCCCCACGCCTCCTGAATGTCGGCCAGCTTGTCGGCATCATCACGATACCTGCCCTTCAAGTTCAAGTAGGCATGCCTGATCTCATCTCGGCTGGCAGTATAGCCAACGTGTAAGATCGCATAATAGTCCTTAATTTTCCTCATCTCGCAGTGCCCCTCTGTTGCTCCCACTCAAAGAATATTGCAACCGGCGCCCCTTTTCAGTGGTGGCAATTCGTAAAAGCAATCGTTACTACTCCGTCCCCTCGACAATTGGACGCTGATAACGCTGATTTTCGCTGATCATTTCTTGTTTATTTGCTTTATCTGCTAATATCAACGTGAAATCTGCCGTATCTGCGTTCTATTTGCTCCAGGTTGAGCCGTTACAAGAAATGATCTCAACCTATACTCTCACACGTTATTAACCCATGATTTATACCGACTGCGACCCCGTAAATCTGCATTGATGTCAACTTTTTCCGACTACAGCATTACATTAACAAACTATGGACAGAGGTACTAACAAAACTGGGAAGAATACCCCGTCAATAAGAGTATTGTCCCTTCCTTTTCATGGCACATCCTCAACAGCGTGCTGTAGAACTGACAGCGCAGACCACACCGGTTCTTTGTGGATAAGCAACAGAAGCCAAACTCTTTTCAGGCTAAAGGAAATGGTGCTGAACGTAACAGCCATCGACTCAATCAGTATCACACAGCCACATCCACAGAGAACCAACTCGGGTGTAACCGGTTTCACGGCAAAAGTCCGGGCAATTATTTCGGCCCCAAGCCAATAAATTGGTCGAAATTTAGGTTATCACGCAATGAACAGGCACAATTGTATGGATGCATACGGTTTGGCAGGTAAAGCAACTTTACACCTGCAAGCTTTGCGGCAATACATGCTTGATCCGGGGGGATGTCCACAACTTGAATGCCGTCCTACATTTGCGTGTATTAGATCAGGATTTCTCTTATTGAAGAACAAAACAATCTTACTACTATTGTCTTCTTTATGTCAAATTATCCCAGTTAGTTTACATGCTTCTGATAACGATTTCTCCGCGACGTTAGTTTTTCACCGTGCTCGGGGGAAAGCTTTGGCGTCGCACACTGACGAGAGTATGTTTGGATGTAAAATGGTTACCGTGTTCTTTAAGTTGGATAGCAGGGCCATTTCATCGAGCTCAAGATACAGTGAAGTTTTGTGTTTCGACCCCGCTATATGATTTTGATTATTGCCTTCGCAACGCTAATCAGGCACAACAGCCTATCGGTAACAACAACCCAGAGCGTGCGAAACGAAGAACGATGGAAACTCAACCCACCGTCCATCTGTATCCCACCGCGCGCGGACAGGAACGACTCGCACCGCATAGCTCGGATAGCTATCCGAACGAGCCGATGCCATAGCAACGCGTTAGCCATTGACGGATACTTTCCCCCTCAGCGATTTTCCCACCCAGGCTGGCCATTCCACCAACGGCAAACCTCAAAGTCGGCATTTCTCCAACCTCGCTTCGTCTTCGCTATAGAAATAGGCCCGGTAGAATCCCAGCTTCCCTGCCGCAGGTGTGTCTATCAGGTTGGACGAATCCTCGGCGCTCAGTTCAGGGCCTTCGCGCAGGATGGTGGGGAACTGTTTAGCCGGGCTCAGCGGCTTTTCCGCGTCCATGCCGAAAGAGAACCCAACCCAATTTCTCAGTTTCAAGTTTTCGCGAAAAATTCACTTGGGTATTAGTCTTCCGCGAGAACAATGATGCGATCGCTCTCAGAAAACATGATGGGGTCCGACTTGTCTGGATTGACAACCACTCCGTATAGCCGATGTTCATCCCGAACCGAGGCATGTAGGCGGTAGCCTATGGCCGTCTCACCACGGCGGGAGGCTGCCTCCACAACAGTGTAAAAGTTCATCGATCTTCCCAACTGGACATAATCTCTCGCTGGCTTGAGGTAGATCTCTGCTCCTTTAGATGCCAGGAGCTCGGCAAACACCCAATTCAGCTCCTTTCGTTCAGCAACCTGGGTCAACATCAGACTGATCAGTCGATCGCTTACGACGAAGTCATCCGCTCGAGTGATCTCAGCCAGTTTACGGTCGCGAACATCCAGTATCTCAGTGACGATCGTAAAGGGATGCACGTTTTGATCGGCAATGTCGCGGAGATGCAAGAGCGTAACCAGAGTGCGAGCATCAGCTTGCTGAGGGGAGATGATATTGGAGTAACTCAGCACGATCACGTGGTCATGTTCTTCAGGATGCAACCGATCCAGTGTACGGCGATCAGTAGTATTTCCCTCTTGGAAGAAAACGGCCAGGTTGCTCAGTTCGGAGCAACACTGTTCGATCTGGAGCTGGACATCCTGGTCGGCGACTATGGTGACCTTTGAACCTGGAGCAACGTAGTTATCCAGCTCGCGAATGATCGCTGGACTGCGCCAATTCCAGCCCAAGATCAGCACCCGTTCCGGACGGAGAGGGGTATTTTGGGTTACTTGGATAGTGTCGTATTTGATACCCTTGTCGCTCAGTCCAGATAGACGAACAGTGTCGTCGTCCTCCGAGATGGCAATAATCTCATCCCCCTCGCGAATAACCGTGTCCATAGGCGGGTTGAGACTCGTCAGCCCCTCCTTGATCCAGAGGCCGATCACGGCCGAATCTTCGTATGATAGAAGTGCCTCCGCATATGTCTTGCCAATGAGAGCGGGCTCCTCTTGGAAATAGATCTCATCGCCACCGAAACTAAGCAATTCGGTGTAAACGACCGATAGGCCAGACTGGTGACAGGTTTGAGCAATAATGCGGGCGAGGAAGTTCCCTACCGGGATAACCTCGACTTCGCCCCGTCCGGCGATTCGGGCTACCTCTAAGTTCTGAGGGTCTCGGATTGCCGCAACCACATGATAGGGTTCGGACCGGCGGTTGGGGTTGTTCAGAATCGTCAGTATCGTCTTGATCACCGTCGAATCCGGGTCTTGCCCTTCGCGCGAGAGCACGATGATCGCGCGGGCCGTGTCAAGGCTCGCGATTGACAGATCGGCCCACTCGAGGGGATTTCCCGTCCGGCAGACGACATGAGTATGGCCCATTGCCATTCCCCTGCGCCGGATCTCCTCTTCCATCACTACCTTATCTTTACGTGCCAAGATGGCAATGCAGGAACGAGGCTGATTTTCATTGGCGATCGCTAACTCTGAGATGATTGTGAAGATTTGCTCCGACCATCCGATGATGACAGTATGTCCGCTTTCAACCACTCGGGAACGGCCTCTTCTCAGCTCATACAGGAGTTCATGCAGACCGGCAGTTAGGATACTGATAAGAGTGCTCGTGATGAAGATGCCCCCCAAGGTGACAAAAAACATCACAAGAAGAAAAGGCCAGCTTCCAGCGTGTCGGTCGACACCTTCGGGGACCAGCGTTTGCATGAGAGTCGTCCATATCTGCGCAAGCAAGCTCCCTTCAGAAAGTCCGGTAGCCCAAATAAGAAAAGCACTGAGCAGGACTAAGACGATGGAAAAGAACGCCAGCCAACCAATAAGGGTTGCGGGCCCCTTGGAGAGAGCATTATCAAAAGTATAGCGTAGCCGATCTTTGAAAGCAGGTTTTTTCATCAGGCAACCTCCTGGATTAGTCAAATGCACCTATTTGAGCGGGTTCCCTTTGCCGTCCGAACTGTGTGCTACGTCTCACCTCTTCAACTTAGGGATCAGAGTGCGTTGGCTATGTTGTGTTTCTCCGCCTTAGCATCTTCTCCACCCACGCTGGCCATGTCTCCGACGGAAGGCCATAGGGCCGGAACTTTTCCAATCGCGCCTCATCCTCGCTGTAGAAATAGGCCCGGTAAAGGCCCAACTTCCCGGCCGCGGGCGTGTCGATGAGATTGGCCGAGTCCTCGGCGCCCATCTGCATGGCCACGCGCATCTCAAACTCGCGCAAGGAACGGCGATCCAGGGTGCGGGTGAGGTTGGTGTAGGTGTCGCACCAGATCAGGGTATGGACGCCCAAGTCGGGGCCTTCGCGCAGGATGGTGGAGAACTGTTTGGCCGGGCTCGGCGGTTTCTCTTCCTCGTCCGTGCTAAACGAGTAGCCCAAATCATCCTCCTGACGCAAATCGCGCGCTCGCTGCAGACCATAAATCAACAGGTAGATGGCCGGTTCTTTCCCCGCTGCCGACTCGTCCTCCTCCAACCGTCGATCCACCTCGGTCGCGATCTCGGCAATAACATCGGGCAAGTGGCGCCGCCGACTTCGTTGCACAGGATGGGGCAACCCTTGGGCGAGATTGGCCAGCAGATCGGCGTAGGAGGCATCCACCGAGCTAAAATCGAGGATGTAGAAACGAGCTGTATCCGGCGCGTGTTGGGCAGCGAAGCTGA
Source organism: Anaerolineae bacterium (assembly GCA_015486845.1). Taxonomy (GTDB): domain Bacteria; phylum Chloroflexota; class Anaerolineae; order JAADDB01; family JAADDB01; genus WFQU01. Next base: position 9,004 of record WFQU01000066.1, read on the forward strand.
TCAGCGCCGCGCTCATCATGCCCATGGCGGCTTCGTCGTCCCGGCCCACGATAAGCAGGTTGCTGGCGCTCTGGCGGCGGAAGTGAGCTGCGATTGGAGGCTTGATAGCCACCGGTTCGCCCAACCAGGTCGAGATGCGGCGGGCCGGCTCAGGCCAGTCAGAAGCCGCCAGAAGATCGTTCAGTGGCTGATTTTGCGCCACCAAAGCCGGCGCGTTGCCCTCGAAGACGATCTGCGGCTGCGGCGGCCGATAGCCTTTTGTCTCGGCGAAATCGTGAATCTTTTCCAGGTAAGCCTCCCGCTCGTCGTCGTCCAGCCAGGCCACCTGGAAGGGATGATTGCCCTCCACCAGACCATTGGCGTCGTTGTAGATGGCCTCGCCGGGACGGGAGAGCAAACGGGCCGCGGGGTTGTCATCGGCCAGGATGAGGCGGGAATCCGCTTCGGTGCATTGCAAGGCGATGCGCACCGCCATTTGATCCATGGTGCTGCGGGAAAGGGCATAAGCCCCGGCCAGTGTCTGGGAGCCGAGGATGACGTGGACGCCAAAAGCCCGGCCCTGGCGCACCAGCCGATCCAGCACCTGGGAGGCCTCGGCTGCCACCCGGTCGTCCTCGGTGAAGAATTCCTGAAACTCATCCACAATCAATAGAATGCGGGACATCTTTTTGCCGTTTTTCTTTCGATAATCCGCGAGGCTGTCGACGCCGGCCGCGCGAAAAAGATCACCGCGGCGTTTCAGTTCGGCATCCAACCCTTGCAGCACACTGAGCCCAAATTCCCGCTCGCTCTCGATGGCCACGACGCGGGCATGAGGCAGCTTGTGGGTGGCGTAGCCCTTGAATTCGACCCCCTTCTTGAAATCCACCAGGTAGAGCATCACTTCGTCGGGGCTATAAGTCAACGCCAGATTGGTGATGAGTGTGTGGAACAATGTCGACTTGCCCGAACCGGTGCGACCGGCAATCAGAACATGTTGGGCTGTGCCTTGGCCGAGATCGAGATATTGCACTTTGCGGGCGCCGATGGGACCCATGGGAATCCGTATCCCGTTGGTGCTCGATTCCTTCCACCACCGATCCTCCGGCAGGGCGATGCGATCGAATGGCACTTCCACGTTACCGGCTTCCAGCGAGGCCTCGCCCACTTTCTTGACGATCTTGCTAAAAAGTTCTGGTTCAGGAGGCGAATCGAGTTCCAGCACCGAATCGCGGAAATCATCATCTTCCCACGCGAAGTGATCCTCGTCCCAGACGATAACCGTAGAGACACGCTCCAGATCGGCCAAATCGAACCCGTGGGGCATCGGCTTGGAGGCGTCCGTCAGAATCACACAATAGACACCGCAGCGCGGCCCGTTCTGGGCGATGCTGAGCAGGCGCCGGGCCGCATCCTCGCTGAAATTGGTGGGGAAATCGAAGACGACCAGGATACGGTAGGGCTCAGCGATCTCGCCCGCCTGCTCGTTGTACGCTTCGATGGTAGCGTATTCGTTGCGCAGGTAGGTCTGAATCACTGTTTCGATGTGCTCGGTGAGCTCAGCCAGGCGCTGTCCGATGTGCCGGGGCTCTGTCCAGGCGCGAGAACTGACCAGTTGGCTATCATAATCGGTCAGATGCATAAACGGCGCCACATTTTGGCCCAGGCCCACGGGATCGATGAAAGTAAAGCGCAGTTTGCTCGGAGGGACTGCGGCGAAAAGGCGCAAAAGGAAGGACTGAGCAGCCAAGACAGCATCTTGCCTGCCCCGCCCATCCGTTCGGAAGAGAAAAGAGCGACTGCCGATGGCGGGCAAAAGCGCCGACATAGTTAACGTGTGGTAACTGCCCGGGACAGTGAACTGTCCCAAACGGAGTAACTCCGGCGCACCTGATCCGGGCTCCGGCCGCCACTTCCGCCAGGCCGGATCATCCCACGGTGTAAGATGAATGCCAAACTGCTCTGCTGAAGTCCGTTTCCAAGTCTCTATCCGTTTCCAGGTCTTCAAATAGCGAGACGCCGCTGTCTGCACGGCGCTCTCATATCGGGTTTCAGCCCGCTTGAGACGTCGCTCGTGCTCGGACACCGCTTGTTGGTAAGCGCTCTTGGCTTCAGTTATGGTCTGTTGGCGCTGCTCTTCAGCAACTCGCAGGCGGGCATCGCGTTGGCTCTGCGCAGCGGCGAGGAACCGCTCCCGCCAAAACTTGGCCGCAGGGACTGCTGTCGCTAACTGTGCGGCGGGGCGTCGAATTCGTTGTATTAGATCACGTTCCGGTGTCATAATATCTCTCCTTCAAATAATGTGGTAATCCAGCATCATGGCGAGGGGGCAGCACACCGAAATCCGATATAGTCAGCCTTGAAGTCTGGAAGACTCTTGAAGCGGCCGGCAGAGCGGAAGATCGGATAGTTGGCCCACGAACCGCCACGCAGGACGCGATCCTTTCCTATTGTCGGCCCTGTAGGATTGCGTACTGGAGAATGCTCATAATACCCCCCATTATACCAGTCTGCTACCCACTCCCACGCATTGCCGGCCATGTCCAGCGCACCGTAAGGGCTGGCACCGGCCGGCTTGCTGCCCACCGCCAGCGTTTTGCCGCTACAATTCCCATACTGCGCTTTCTTACAATTCGGTTCCTCATTGCCCCAGGGGTATTCACGACCGCCAATGCCTCGTGCGGCTTTCTCCCACTGCGCTTCGGTGGGCAACCTCAATCCAGCCCACTTACAAAACGCCTGGGCATCGTCCCAGCTTACACCCACCACCGGCTGATTGGGGCCGTTGAAAACTGAACCATAATCCTCGTTGGGTTTGCAAACACCGGCGTCCACGCACTTTTGGTACTGGGCGTTGGTCACCTCAGTTTTGCCGATCCGGAACGCATCTATATACACATCGTGCTGCGGATGCTCGTCAGTATCCCCTTCGCTGTCACGGCTGCCCATAACAAACGTACCGGCCGGCACGGCAACAAGCTTTATCTCAACTTGCGCTGGCGCCTTTGCTTCCACCGTTGCTATAGCTTGGGCGTAAGCCGTGGCTGTGGCTGGCCGTGCACGTTCAGCAGCCGTGGCTGTCGCTTGCCGTGCATGTTCAACGGCCGTGGCTGTCGTTCGCCGGGCATGTTCAACAGCCATGAATGTCGCTTGCCGGTGCCGCTCACCTGCTTGATATCAGACTGATGAAACAATTACACTCACAGATATGGCAACAAGAAATAAGAGAAACAGATACGTCAGGCGTCGTTGTTTCTTTTGTCGCTGCGCTTCTACCTCTACTTTCCAAGCAGTAACAGCACCCATTAACGCTCCTGCTGCCTTCTTGGCTTGTTCGGCGCTGCGCTGCAATGCAGTTGCCGGATCGCCGGCGGAGCCTGGCGGCGGTGCAGCGGCATAAAACGAGATGGCTTTCGGCAGATTCGCCTCGCCTACAGCGTCTTTGGCCCTCTGCAGGGCTGCATTGGCCTGTTCCACGAGAGCTTTCGCCTCTTTTTGGGCCTGGGTTAGGGCAGCATCCGCAGCTTTGCGGTCAGCATTATACTGCTTCCCGGCTTTGGTCTCCTGCTGTTGACGGGCTTTCTCTTGCTCGGCCAGCCACGTTTTCGCTCGTTTGCGCTCACGCTCAAGCTCTTTCGCAGCTTTAGCTTCGGCCGCAGCACGCTCGGCAGCAGCCTGCCCAAAATCATGGATGATCTGGCGCTGTTGCTGAATGATCTTCGGTTCCGCTGGAAGCCGGGGCCCTTCCGCAGAAGAACTCGCCTTATCCTGCTGCCCCGGGGAATCCTGCACCGGCGTGTTACTCAAATCATCCAAAAGCGCTTTAAGCGCCTCCACTCCTTTATCACCTTCCAGTGAGTTCTTCGGTTTTCCTGCCGGCGTGCCAAGTGAAGTAATATTCTTTCTCAGAGCATCCACAAATCCTGTCGCACTCCTGTATCGCTTCTTGGGAGACTTCGCCAACATCTTGCCGAAAATACGATCTATTCGTTTGGAAATCCCACTGTTCTGTCTACTTAGAGGCGGCGGCGAATCATGGAGA
>WFQU01000067.1 GCA_015486845.1 Anaerolineae bacterium
GCGACCTATTTAATTCGTTTTACCATCTTAGCCGGGGGAACGCATTTCGGAAGGGTTGGAGGGGAACCGTAGGGGTTCCCCTGCCGGGAGCTTGAGGGCAGCGCCCTCGAAAGAGAAAAAGGAGGCGACATTATCTTTTAGCCAGACATCGCCCATAGGCAAAGTCATGCTACGGGGATAGGCATGGCGTTTGTTGATGCCGGCTGATGGGCCCAGCGACTAAAAGTCACGGCAACGTCTGCAAAATCGCCCTACGGCGATTAGCATGTAACCTGCGCAGGCAGGTTTCGCAGTTGTAGCAGCAATTTTTAATCGCCGGGCGAAGCTCTACCGGCAAGCAAACGCCGGCAGGGCGCATTGGCGGAAGGCTGTTGTTCAGCAGATCGAATCAATGCCGCCCATGTACGGCCGGAGCACTTCTGGCACGATCACAGACCCGTCCGGCTCCTGGTAATTTTCCAAAATAGCGATCATCACCCGGGGCAAAGCCAGCCCAGACCCATTCAGGGTATGCACGAACCGGGTTGGAGCACCCGCCGCCGGCCGGTAGCGGATATTGGCCCGCCGGGCCTGGAAGTCTTTGAAATTGCTCACTGAACTCACTTCCAACCATTCCTCGCTGCCAGGCGCCCACAGTTCCACGTCATACTTGATGGCCGCTGTGAAACTCAAATCGCCGGTGCACATCTGCACCACCCGGTAAGGCAGTTGTAGACGACGCGCAATGTCTTCCGCATTATCCAGTAGACGCATGAGCTCCGCATCGGACTGCTCCGGTTCCACAAACTTGACCATTTCTACTTTGTCGAATTGGTGCACCCGCTTGATGCCCCGGGTATCCTTGCCGGCCGCGGCTTTCTCCCTCCGGAAACAAGGGGTGTACGCCACGTGATAAATGGGCAGGCTGTCGGGCGGCAAAATCTCTTCCCGATAAAGATTGGTCACCGGTACCTCCGCTGTGGGAATGAGCCAGAGGTCTTCCTCCGCATCGTGGTAAAGATTCTCGGCAAACTTTGGCAAATTACCGGTGCCGACCAGCGCCGCGGAACGCACCAACACCGGCGGCAAGATCTCCACATAGCCGTGCTCCTGGATATGCACATCCAGCATCCAGTTGATGAGCGCCCGCTGCAACCGCGCGCCCAACCCTTTCAGCACGTAAAAACGGCTGCCGGAAAGCTTCACGCCACGGCGGATGTCGATAATATCCAACTCTTCGCCTAATTCCCAGTGTGGCACGATGGGAAAGTTGAAATGACGGCGCTCGCCCCACGTTTTAACCACCACGTTTTCGTGCTCATCTTTTCCCACGGGCACTTTGGGATCAGGCAAATTGGGAATGCGCAACATCGCCTCGCGAAACTGCGTTTCCACCGTGCGCAACGCTTCTTCCAAACCTGCCAATTGGTCTCCCCAGGAACGGGTCGTCTCAATAAGCGCTTGCCGTTGCGCCGGGTCTTTCGTGTGGCCAATTTTCTTGGAAACGGCTTTCCGCTCCGCCCGCAGCGTCTCCACTTCCTGCAAAAGCTCCCGGCGCCGACGATCCAGCGCCAGCGCCTCGGCCACCGGCGCATCGGGCGCGTTCAATTTTACCATGGCCTCTTGCACCAGATCGGGATATTCTCTCATGAATTTTATGTCCAGCATGGCCCCTCTCCTTTCTCATAACATCGCCGCACCACGCAAAAAGCCTCCTCGTCGCCAGGACGAGGAGGCTCGTGGTGCCACCTGGATTCGTCGCCCAACACGCGTTGGATGACCTCTGTCGATCCAAAGATCTTGGCTTCATAACGGGAGCTACCCGTGGAGACATACTTGGCTTGTCCTGTTCCGTCCCCTGGCTCCAGAGTGGATTTCAGCCAGCTGTCACCGCCGCCTTCCAGCCTGGGGCGGCTCTCTCTTGGGCTCTTGCCGGCCTACTTCTCTCTTTCAACGCCGTTGCGCTATTAATTAATAGCTATTTTAGCACAGAGCAAATCGTTTCGTCAAAACAGAAGGAAATTAAGCGGCGGTGTCCGTGAACTATTTCAAAAGGGTTTTCCTGATATGACCCTGCCGTTTGCCGGCCACCGAGATGGTTGACGCTCCATTGACCAACGCCTCGCCGTATGCTAAAATTCAAACAGTTGCTTTTGCCTGATATAATTAGCGTGCCGTGTTTCTCGCGGGATACACGATTTTGAGTACACGGCTGCCAAGCATCACAAACAGGATACATTTGCTTCCATGAACAAAGGGAAAAAGCCGGGGGCCACGCGCCAGCAACGTAATAGTCAAGCGGCGCAGGAGTGTGACCCGCAAATTGATATTGCTTTGTTGGGACATGTGTCGTTAGACTGGCACGCAGACGGTTTTACCCCCGGCGGCACAGTCTTTTTCGCAGCCAAAACCGCGGCACAATTAGGGTGGCGTGCTGGCGTGCTTACCCGTGCGGCTGCTGATTTTCCCTTTGCTGTGGCAACGGATACGACCTGGATTGTGCAGTCTTCGATGGTGACTACGACTTTTCGAAACAGTTATCGCGGCCAAGCACGGACCCAGATCATTGAAGCTGTGGCACCGTCATTGCAAGGTAGCGTACCTGCTGGATGGCAAAAGGCACCGGTCTTGCTTTTCGGGCCAGTGGCACAGGAAATTCCGCTCCCCTGGCTGGCGGAAGTGCATAATGACTTGGTCGGGGCAGTGGTGCAAGGTTGGCTGCGGCGCTGGGACGAACAAGGGCGCGTGTCCCACTTTGTTCCGCCGGATTTGTTGACCTGGCTGCATTACGCGGATGTGGTGACTTTCAGCCGGGAGGATTTTGGCTCCCATGACGATGTTATCGAGCGGATGATCCATGCTTTACCACTGGTCGTGGAGACGAGAGATAGAGAGGGTGCGGTGGTTTATGAGCAAGGCCGAATGTATCCGGTGCCGCCCCGCCCGGCGCATTTGGTCGATCCTACCGGCGCCGGTGATATTTTCACGACGGCATTTCTGGTACGTTATCGAGAACATGGTAATCCGGTCGCTGCGGCCCGGTTCGCCAATGTGGTGGCTTCTTTTGCGGTGGAATCGATGGGCGCATCGGGCATTCCTACCCGGGCGCAAGTCGAAACTTATTTAGCAGGAGAGTCATCATGAGCCTGCGGCGCACCACAGTGGCTGAGAATACCCCTTATCCCC
>WFQU01000068.1 GCA_015486845.1 Anaerolineae bacterium
ATGCACGCTGATTTGCGCTGATCTTTTTCTGTTTTATCTGCGTGTATCTGCGTGAAATCTGCGTCATCAGCGTTCTGCTTGTCTTTCAATTCAATCGCCGCAGGGCGATTTTGCAGATGTTGCCCGCGACTTTTAGTCGCTGGACCAAGTCGTTACCCACAGCCCCCCAATTCTGGGGATGTGTTGCTGCCCCCCTCCCCCAAGGTTGGGGGATAGGGAGCGTTTTCAGCCGCTGTGGTGTTCCGCAGGCTCATCGTGACGCCTTCCTTCCTTAACGGGAAGGGAGAAATAAAAAGTTGCACCTTCCCCTAATTCGGATTCAGCCCACACCCGGCCTCCGTGGCGGGTGATGATGCGCTGGACAATGGACAAGCCGACGCCCGTCCCCTCAAATTCCTCTTGTCTGTGCAGCCGTTGAAATATCTGGAACAGTTTGTGAGCGTAATGCATGTCAAAACCGACACCGTTGTCTTTGACGTAATAGACGGCTTCGTCCCCTTGCCGGGAGTAGCCGACCTCGATTTTTGGCGCTTCCTTCGTCGCGCTGAATTTTACCGCATTAGCCAGTAAATTAGTAAATACCTGTCGCAACAAAGAAGCGTCCCCCCAGGCCGGCGGCAAGGCCTGGATAGTAAATTTTATTCTCTCTCGTTGCGCCTTGTCGGTCACTTCGTAGAATATGGAATGAACAAGATTGGCCATATCGACTTGCGAGAACTCCATCGCCCGCCGCCCCACGCGCGAGAACGATAGCAAGTCGTCGATCAACTGCCCCATGCGTTGGGTATTCTTGCGCACGATGCCGATGAGTCGTTTAGCTTCATCGTCTAATTGCTCCACGTAGTCTTCGGCCAGGATGCGAGAGAAGCCGTCGATGGCGCGCAGCGGTGCCCGCAAGTCGTGGGAAACGGAGTAGGAAAAAGATTCCAACTCTTTGTTAGCCATTTCCAATTCGGATGTTCGCTCACGAACTCGCAACTCTAATTCCTCGGAATAGCGCTTTATCTCATTGTGTAACCTGGTTTGCTGAATAGCCAGAGCTATTTGCATCGCTAAGGTTTCTATGACGCGTTGATCCGATCCGGAATATGCATTCGGTTTGTGGGTCTCGAAGTTAATCACCCCTATAATTTGGTCGTTCGCTTTTAGAGGCACGCACATTTCCGACTTTATCCCTGGCCGGATTCCGAAATAACGAGGGTCTTTTTGCACGTCACTTATTCGTACAGTTTGTCCGTGTTTAGCTACCCATCCGGTAATGCCTTTTTCTAGATTAATATCTTGACTTTTAATATAATCCATATCCCTGGGGATAAAATCCTTCCCCATACCCTGATCGCTGATGGCAAATGGTATTAACTTGTTGGCAGATTCATCGATTAAAAGCACTGCGCCATAATCATATTCAAGATTTGTTTCCAGTATGCGAATAGTGTCCTGGGCCAGAACTTCAGGGGGGCGCAACAATTGAAGTTGCAAGCCAGCAGTATGTATGGATTTAAGTTCTTTGTACCGACGCTTTAGCTGTTCGTTTAGATTAGCATTTTGTAAACTGACAGCTATTTCATTTGCCATGGTTTCCAAAAAGGTGTGTTGTTGTGTGAAATCGCGGTCCGTCACCGATCCCACGCTAATGACACCGATCACTTCTTCTCCAGCTAAAAGGGGTAAACCGGCAAAGGATTGAATACCGGCATTCTTGCATTCGTTCAGGGTACAGCGCACATCCTGGCGAAGATTCTGGGAAAAGACTGGCCGGCCGGATTGGGCAGTCAAGCCACACAGGCATTCACTGAGCTGGTGTTGCTGCGCTGCGGTAACGTCGAAGCCGGTCTTGCCGGTGTGCTGGGCGAGCAGCCTTAATGTTTCGTCTTCACGGATGTAGAACAAAACTACATCCGGATGCAGCGTCTTCTGGATCACGTCCACCGCCTCGGTAGCGACTTGTGCGGTATCCCGGACGCGACCAAGACGTAAGCTTAACTCGTAGATTTCTTGCAGCTCTTGCAGACTTTTTTCCAAATCGCGGGCATGTGCTTCCAGTGTTTCGCGCAGCCGCGCCTGATCCAAAGCAATAGCGATAGAATCGGCCATTTCCCGGCCTACCTCGACCTCCTTTTCGCTAAAGCCGTGAGGGGTGCCGAAACCGATATTCAGGCTACCCAGCAACATTTCATGAGAGCGGAGGGGAATATTGAGCACACTACGCACGCCAGCCTCTCGTAATCGAGCCAGCACGCCTTGAAGTTCACCCAGCACCTCGAGATCTTTCAGCCGGGTCACTTTGCCTTCCCGTAAGCCATTTAAATCGTAAAAGGAGGCTTCAATAGGCACGCGTTTGGCCTGCCCATACGTTTGCTCCAGGGTGCCGCGGGAATAGACAGTTGCTTCACCCTCTGCTTCATGGAATACAGCGATACTCTGGCGACAAGCAGGAACTAGGGCGCCCAGTCTCTCCAATGCCGCCTGAGCCACCTCGGGCACGGAGCGGGCTTCCAGAATGGCACGATCTATTTCGTGAATAATTTCCAGGCGATCGCGGGCGCGTTTTATTTCTTCTTCAGTCCGCTTGCGTTCGGTAATATCAATCCAAAGCCCGGCAATCTCGTATGGGATGCCGCTTTCATCCCGCAATACCAGAAGTTCATCGTGCACCCATATCGGCGCTCCGTCCTTCTTGAGAAATCGATATTCATGCACAAGCTGGCCTACCTGAGTGATTCGGGCAGAGTTAGCCATGACCCGGTCTCGATCGTTGGGATGCAAGTGTTCGGCCCACCAGCCAGATTGAAGAGCCTCATGGACAGTGTAACCGAGCACTGAGGAGACCTTCTCGCTCACCCAAATGGGCGCAAAAGTGGCCGGATCAAGGGTATAGAGAATCGCAGGACTGGCATTGAGGATATGCGCTAAATGCCGCTCACTTTCTTTCAGCTCCTGTTGCGTTTGTTTCAGTTCCGTAACATCCATGCCCGCCACAACCACCGATCTGGATGGCTGCGTCGCACTGATATCCGCTCCCCATACTTGGCGGAAATAAAGATATTTTACCTCGCCCGGTGCTACCTCGACGGCAATCTCCCCGGCAACTTCCTGGCCGGCCAGCATCCCTAATAGGCCAAGCTGCATAGCATTCATAGCCTCAGCTGGCAAAATCCGATCCAGAGAGCCCAGCAGCGCTTGCTTATCGCTAACGGGATTCAGAGCTACACCAGCCTTGTTGACATTGGTAAGGATCGTTCGGCGGGTGCATTCCGCCAGTACTTCCGGATGCTCATTGACGTATTGCGGAAAAGATGCCGAGCTGATGCCATTATTGAGCAATTCTCGCAGATAAGCCAACAGGCCGCTGATATCCAGTTCCCACAGGCAGACAGGTGAATTTTCGAAAAGGTAGCGGTAACGGGCTTCGCTTTCGCGCAGGGCTCGGGTGCGGTGTCGTGCCTCGGCTAAAGCAACCAACCAGACTGCCAACAGAAACAGGGCAAGACCCGCTAATGCCAGCAGCAAGTACTTTGCCCAATCAGGCAAGATGATCCGCTCACTGCTTGCTTCTCTCGCCCCCAGATATTGGTCCAGTGCCTGATAATAAAGTGAATCTTTGTCCGCTTTGAGCGCCTGCACGTTGGCATCTATGCGTTCGGTCAGGTATGGGGTCAGTGCTCCATTCTTGGGAAAAGCGAACAGTATTCGAGCAGGCTGGAAAACAATGGCGGTCCGGACAACGTCGTATTTCCCCTCGTTGAGGTTGCCGAAATCCTTGTTGGTAATGCCGGCGTCTACCTCGTCCTTTGCCAAGGCCTGGAACACCTGGTCATAGGTCCCCATCTCCACGAATTTGCAATGGAGCCCGAATTGCGAGGCGATGTCTTTGATCCCGCCTGGGCCGTTCATGTTGACACTGTTCGCCAAGCCGGCGATTCTCTTGCCTTCCAGGTCCAGGATGGATTCAACATGTGTGCCTTTGGCCGCGTACAGCCTGGACCAGCTCAGAAGCACCGTTTCGTGGGAGAAAGCGTACTTCTGGCTGCGCTCCGGCATCCAGCCCGTATCCGGCAGGATGTCGATTTCGCCAGTAGAGAGTTTCTGGAGACACTCATCCCAACTACCATGCACCCACTCGATCTGCCAGCCTTCTTTCCCTGCGATGTACTGCACCAATTCCGGCCAGAATCCTGCCGCCCGACCATCCTTCTCCGTGTAAATCTTGGGCGGGTTCTCGTACACGCACACCCGCAGCGGCCGGCCAGGTTGAGTCGTCTGCGCCCAGCCTCCCCTGGCCGGCAGCAACACGATCAAGATGAGCAGGATAAGCAAAAACGCTGTTCTGTGTTTCATCATGTTTTCCTTAGAGATCGCCGTGATTTGCTTCGGGATAGAAATAGGCCGGATTAAGGCGTGTGCCCAACCCGCCTTAATCAAGTGGATACACTTTATTTTACAACTTATTCATCAATATGGACAAGCCTGGACCAAAAGACTGACGCCGAATCACTAAAATGCAAAGAATCCCCCTGAAAATAGAACGCTGAAAATAAGACCTCTCCCCCGGCTTACCGCCCAAAGGGGCGGCAAGCCTCCCCTCCCCGTATCGGGGAGGGGAAAAGCGAAACGCAGCGCAGCTTAGGAGAGAGGTCTCCCCCGAAAATCAGGCCCCCCTTAAAAAGTTCAACTTCTGCGAGAAGTTCAACTTCTAATCGACGGCGTTCTCCGCCCGAGGGTAGCCGAAGGCATTGCCTTCGGCTAAAATGCAAAGAATCCCCCTGAAAATAGAACGCTGAAAATAAGACCTCTCCCCCGGCTTACCGCCCAAAGGGGCGGCAAGCCTCCCC
>WFQU01000069.1 GCA_015486845.1 Anaerolineae bacterium
CCCCAATTCTGGGGGTGTGTTGCTCCCCCCCCCTCCCAAGTGGGGGGATAGGGGGCGTTTTCATCCGCTGTGGTGCGCCTGTCTGCGTGCCCGCACAGGCAGTAAGAAGCCCCCTTTCAGGGGGCTGGTGTTAAGCAGTCTCTTGGCAGCGGATGAAAACCTTGACGTATCCCGTCGCCGCACCGGAATCGAGGCTTTAGCCGGTGGTAAACCCACCAACCCGCCTAAAGGCTTGACGTCCCTATCGCCTCGTGTTACTATGCTGTGGTTGAATGACGGGTAAACTTGGGCAACAGGGGAAGGTTGCATGATGTGGCAGGCGTTGATGACTGTACTTCGTCGTTGGTCGGATGCTATCCACGGTTTCGCCTTTGGCGCGGCCATGTCTTGGGTAACGGTTCCCTTTGTCAAGAAAAAGAACAAAGAGCTGGAAGAACTTTTCATGTTGTTGATCATTAGCGATTTGATGGGCGTCCCTATTGCGCCTAGCACGCTCCGTTTTCGCCTTCTACCTTATATGTGGCCGCGCATTGCCTATTGGAAACGACGCCTGAACCTTTGGGATGAAGAACTGGAAAACGCCAATTTGCGCCATTTAGGGCATTAACCTGCCAATGCTGTCTTGTGCTGCATTAACTGCCGCCTTCGGCTGGCCAGGGTACCAGCCAAAGCGTGTTATCCGTCAGAATAAACAGCCGGTGGTTGTTCCCGTCAAAGAACAGTGATTTCACTTTGGTCAAGTCCATATTGCTTCCGGCCGGGGGCTTCATTTGGCGTACAAAGTGGCCGTTACGTTTGTCCAATTGGACGATACGATCGTGATCCACATCAGCTAAATAGATGTAATGATTGTATTGATCCGTGAAGAAGGCTGTGACATGCTCAACGGATTGGGCTAATCCCTTGATGGAAAACGGCTTTTCCTGGCCGCTTTCGAATTGCAGCAGCCGGCCGTCGGGGAATAATACATAAATATTCCCGTCGATAGCCATATCTGTAGCGCCGGTCATGGCTTGAGCTGTGCTGAAATAGGGTTCTGGCTTCTCGACAAAAGCTGTGCCAGTGCTGGGGTAACGCCATATCTGCCCCGCCGGCGGATCTAATAGATATAAGCGGCCGTTATATCCCCAAATGGCCTGTGGCGCTTGCCATGCTGGCCTCCCAATGTTCACTTGCGTCGGACCGAAATTCTCGTCATAACGAAAGAGGTGGGCGCTACGATCCAAAACTAACGGTCCGCCCATTTGTGCTATCGCTCCGCCTTTTATCCAGGTTAAGTCTATCAAATCACCGACGGGCACGCCGTTGATATTCTGTCCTTTTTGTAACAAGAGCACTTCTTGTCCGTCTGGGGTGAGTTGATCGTTGGAATTTGCAAGCTTGTGGTAATACAATTGGCTATTGCCGGTATCCAGGACATAGATGTCGTGACCAGAAACGACAACTCGGCGCATGGCATGGGTGCCCCCATATTTGTGCAGCAGCCAAACTAATGGCGGGTAAAATACTTTGTTGACCTGATCGCTCTCTTGTGTAAGGGTTCGGCCTAATTGCACTAAGATAGGGTCATTAGGGTTAATTTCCTTTGCCTTTTCTAACTGTGTCGTAGCCTGTTGCAGCGCACGCTGTTGTGCAGCGGCATCATTGGTTTCCACAGCTTGACGTAACGCGATCTTGACACCATCCACTTGCTGTTGGAATTGTGCTTTTCTTGCTTGTGCCCCCCTCCACCGGAGTCCTAAGATCCCTAAGATTAAGAGTAACGGTATTAAAATGACCGCGAGCCACAACCAACGTGGCCCTTTGTTTTGTGGATGTCTCAGTTTGGCTGTGAAGGGCCAGCGATGGCGATGATCGTTTCTGGCCGGCTTTTTCCGACGTGGCTGTTTTTCTGGCTGAGGGAGCTCGATAGCGTCTTCTTCAAGCGTTGTGGGGCGCACTAAGAGGTGCTGTTGTAACCATTGCTGCCCACGCTGGAGGAAATGGGCGGCCGCAATGCCTAAGCCAGCGATTTTATCTGGATTGAATAATGTTCTTTGGCCGGCAACATGCTGCGCAGCCGTGTCCTCCGTGGATTCGTCCTCATCGGCGATCGGCAACGGCTCGTGGAAAGAGAGAATTAAAGCAGACGCAGTATAGCGGGGATGGAATGCTGTGATAAAATGCTGGGCAATGATATCCGCTTGTGGAATCAGGAGTGCTTCGGTCAACGTTTTTTCGCTGATCTCACCCAGCCAACCGGAATCCAAAGAGAGGATGACGTCGCCGGGGCTGAGTTCTGTGCTGTGCAACAAAACAGATAGCTCCGCGTTGCCGCCTAATGGCTGGGGTGTCTCTTGTTCCAGTGGGCTAAACCAACGCGCTTTGCCGTTGTGTAATAGCCCTAAGCTAACAGTGCCGACTTGGCCGATGTAAAGCACATCATCCTTGATCACCAGACAAGTAATACCAGCTAATTGCTTCTTGTCTTCCGGCAGGTCACGATTTGTGGCTTGCAACTGGCGGTGCATGGATTGAATGGCGGCCTCAATGGCGTGGCCAATGGGCATTTCACCTTGATAGTAATGGTGTTGTATGTTGGTTACGATGGTGCGCGCGACGCGATCGTAATTAGCCTCACCAGGGATTACGTCGGCGTGGATGTAGAGATTACCTTTTTGCTGGGCGATGTTGTCGGTGGGAGACAACTCGAAAAAACGGATATTTGGCGCATAGTCGTTCGCTTCACCTGCACGGAAAGCAATACTGGCCACACGAATATGAAGTTGTTGCATTAAAGAAGGTCCCCCTTCCTCCGTTTGAACGGGCCTAATGTGTCGCCCGTGGTTTCGATGCACACAAAGTACTATGGTATGACTATCGTGTTTTTTGGTACATGATTTAAGTGGAACACTACTATAACATTCTCATTGTAGGAAAAAAGACGTATTTTGTCAACGTTTTGACGCGCCGGGATGGTGCTATATGTGTTATTAGGCCTGTGTTGGCTCTTTTTTGCTTGGGAACAAGCGTCTTCTGTTCTGTTTGACAAAAATAAATCTTATCTGTAGGATGCCTTTCGCTACAGCTTAGTAAAGATACGAAAGGGACTTCATGAAACAACACCGGTTCACGTTCATTTTCGGTTTGGCGGGTACTGTTTTACTGCTGTTCATCATTGTGCCGCTTATTGCCACTTTTGCCCACACGTCTTTGGCATTGCTGTGGCAAACAATTTTGGAGAAAGAGGTTCTTTTTTCTATCGGTTTGACGCTCTATGCAGCCGCTTTTGCCACACTTTTAGCGTTGATCACGGGCGTTCCTTTGGCTTATTTATTGGCCCGGCATGATTTTTCTGGTCGGCAGATTGTCGAAGGCTTGATCGATTTGCCGGTGGTTGTGCCGCACACCGCCGCCGGCATCGCCCTTTTGATGGTTTTTGGCCGGCGTGGGCTTTTGGGTGCGCCACTGGCGCCTCTCGGCATACATTTCACCGGTAGTAGTGCCGGCATTGTCGCCGCTATGTTGTTCGTTAGCCTGCCGTTTTTGGTAGACGCGTCGAAAGAAGCGTTCCGTGCCGTCGATCCGCGCTTGGAACGGGTGGCCCGCACATTAGGCGCCACACCGTGGCAAGCGTTCTGGTGGGTGACGCTGCCCTTGGCTTGGCGAGGTATTCTCAGCGGTGCGATCATGATGTGGGCGCGAGGTATCAGCGAATTTGGTGCGGTGATCATACTAGCTTACCACCCAATGATTGCGCCGGTGTTGCTCTACGACCGGTTCGAGACTTTTGGCCTGCGCTATGCCTTGCCCATCGCCACACTGCTCATTGTCGTTTCGTTGATCGTCTTCACTGGCTTGCGTGTTTTATCACGGCCCAAACATGCGGATAGGCTATCATCATGATGGCAAACCGGCATGGCCCAATTCGCTTGGAACACTTTGCTGTGGGCGCCGACCGGTTCTTGTTGGAGCCATTGACGCTGGCGTTGCAGGCCGGGGAATATTTCGTCTTGCTGGGACCGACGGGTGCCGGCAAAACAGTGTTGCTGGAAACCATCGCTGGCTTGCGCCAACCCAGGCAAGGCCAGATTCTTTACGATGATGAAGATATTTCCGCCTGGCCGGCAGAGCGGCGGCAGATAGGATTTGTTTACCAGGATTATCTGCTCTTCCCCCATCTTACCGTAGCCGAGAACATCGCTTTTGGCTTGCACCGGCAAGAGCAGGGCCAGCGTGAGGCTGCTCTACGCAATATAGCCGAATTGTTGCATATTACAGCACTGCTGGACCGTTGGCCGGCAACCCTTTCCGGTGGGGAACAACAACGGGTCGCCTTGGCCCGGGCGTTGGTGACGCGGCCGCGTTTGCTCTTGCTGGATGAGCCCTTGAGCGCCTTGGATCCGACGACGCGGGAGAAGGTGCAGAGAGAGTTACGCCAGCTACATCGGCATTTGGGCATGACAACGCTACATGTAACCCACAATTTTGAGGAGGCGATGGCGTTGGCAGATCGCATCGGCATTATTGGGGAGGGCCGGTTGCAGCAAGTGGATACCCCGGAGGAGATATTCCGCCATCCGGCCAATGAGTTCGTGGCACAATTTGTTGGCGGGCGCAATCTCTTTCGTGGCCGGGGAGCGCTTAGCGCTGATGGAAACGCGTGTGTGCAATTGCAAGGCCACTGTATTACTGTGACTCGGGCGGTGCACGGTGAAGTCCGGTTGATGGTGCGGCCTGAGGATATTTTGCTGGCTCGGGAACCGGTTCGTTCCAGCGCCCGCAATCATTTCCGGGGCCGCGTCGTGGACATTGTCGATCAAGGCAGCGTTTTGTTAGTTACACTGGATGTGCCGCCACACTTTGCGGCGCTCATCACCAGACGTTCGTTCGAGGATTTGGATATCAGCCTGGGTGAGGAGGTTTTTCTCACTTTCAAAGCTTCTGCTGTCCACGTGTTTTGAGCGAAGACGTTCAACTTCTATAGAAGTTGAACGTCTTGAATCGGCCCGTGGAATAGGTCTTACAACAACGCTTTGTTGGCAATAACGTCCTGCACGTAAGCAATGAATGCATCAGTGCTGAGTTTTTTCTGCGAACCGTCCCGCAGCCGCACGGAAAGGGTGTCGCTTTCGATCTCTTTGTCGCCCAAAACGACCATATATGGCACTTTCTGCATTTGCGCATCGCGAATTTTGGCGTTCATTCGGTCAGATCGGTCATCCACTTCCACGCGTAACCGGGCTTCTTTCAATTTAGAGGCCAACGCCCAGGCTGCGTCGTTATGCCGGTCGGCAATGGGAATCACTTTGACTTGCTGCGGAGCTAACCACACCGGGAAGGCACCGCCGTAGTGTTCGATGAGCACGCCAAAGAATCGTTCCATGGAGCCCAAAAGTGCCCGGTGAATCATGTACGGCCTGTGTTCCTGGCCGTCTTCCCCAATGTAAGACATGTCGAAGCGCTCTGGCAGGTTGAAATCGAACTGGATGGTGCTAAGCTGCCAGCTTCGTTTTAGCGCGTCTTTGATCTTTAAATCGATCTTGGGACCATAGAAAGCGCCGCCGCCTTCGTCAATTTTGTATGGCACTTTGGCCCGGCGCAGCGCGGCTTCTAACGCGGCTTCTGCATCCCGCCATTTGCTTTCCTCGCCCACAGCTTTCTCCGGCCGGGTGCTCAAATACGCTTCGAATTCCTGGAAACCGAAACTGCGCAGGATGAACAGGCTGAATTGCAGCACTTTGTCGATCTCGTCCGGCATCTGATCCGGCCGGCAGAAAATGTGGGCGTCATCTTGCGTGAACCCGCGCACCCGCATTAAACCGTGCAGCACGCCGCCCCGCTCGTAGCGGTAAACAGTGCCCCATTCGGCGTAGCGCATGGGTAGTTCGCGATAGCTACGCCGCCGGCTCTTGTAAATCAAAATGTGGAAAGGACAATTCATTGGCTTGATGTAGTAATCCTGACCGTCAATGTCAATGGGGGTGTACATATTTTCTTTGTAAAAATCGAGATGCCCGCTGGTTTCCCATAGCCAGGCCCGGCCGATGTGCGGCGTGTAAACGAACTCATAGCCGGCTTTATCGTGTTCTTCGCGACAAAAATCCTCCATGACTTTGCGTATGTGGCCGCCGTTGGGGTGCCAGAGCACCAGCCCGCCGCCTAACTGCTGGTTCGTGCTGAAAAGATCCAGTTCTTTGCCTAAACGCCTGTGATCGCGCTTTTTGACGTCTTCTAACCACTGTAAATGTGCTTTCAGCTCTTTTTTGTTGAGCCAGGCTGTACCGTAGATGCGTTGCAGCATGGGACGGTGTTCATCGCCGCGCCAATACGCGCCGGCGGTAGTCAAGAGCTTGAACGCGTCGGCAGGGATCTGCCCGGTGTGTTCCACATGCGGCCCCCGGCACAAATCCACAAATGTGTCCTGCTGATAAGTGGACAGCACCGGTTTCTCGGTCACCTCCCCGTATTCGTCGGTGCCTCGCTCGATGATGTCGTGGATCAGTTCCAGTTTGTACGGCTGGTCCTTGAACAGTTCTTTGGCATCTTCTTCACTGATCTCCCGGCGCTCGAATTTGTATCGGCCCGCGATGATCTGCCGCATGCGTTTTTCAATCTTTTCTAAATCCTCCGGCGTTAGCGGTCGGGGCAAATCGAAATCGTAGTAAAAGCCGGTGTCAATGGGCGGCCCGATGGCCACTTTTCCTTCCGGGAACATTTCCAAGACTGCCTCGGCCATGATGTGGGCCAGGCTGTGCCTGATCCGGTATAATTTCTCTTCCCGTTCTTTTTCGTTCATTTTGGCCATGATTTTACTCTCCTCTTTTGCCAATAAAAAACTCCTCGCCCAATCATGGGGCGAGGAGTAGCCACGCGATTCCACCCAATTCAGCTATTCACCGCCAAGGCGAACAGCCCTCATTTAGCCTGTAACGGGGCTGGCCGGGACAGGATACTTTTTGCGTTCCCCTGCCCGCTCCCGGAGGGTTTTCGACGCTGTGCGATGGGTGATTTCCAGCCGTGATCACCTTCTCTGCTATCGCCATGAGCGGCTACTCGTTCCGGTCAACGCTTTGACACATCTACTTTCAAGTGACATTATAGCTATCTTGCGCTGTCTGTCAAGCTTTCCGTGGCGGGAATGCGGCCTCGCTTGACATACCGCGTTTCAGCCTCACTCCGGGGCGGAGAGCTGTTTGGGTCGGCGGACGAGTTCGTTCAACAAAGCCCAATCCGCTGGCAGGATCG
Source organism: Anaerolineae bacterium (assembly GCA_015486845.1). Taxonomy (GTDB): domain Bacteria; phylum Chloroflexota; class Anaerolineae; order JAADDB01; family JAADDB01; genus WFQU01. Next base: position 7,228 of record WFQU01000069.1, read on the forward strand.
CTTTCCCCAAGAGCAGCACAGCAACGTATGTGACTAATGCCAGGCCGGCGCTGAACCAATACGGCTGCACTTGTAACCAGTAAGGCCAAGTCATCAGTAAAACAGCTGCCAGTAGTGGCCGCCAACGTTGTATGTGCAATGCAGGTCCCAGTAAACGGAACACGTGATAGCTATTCATGCTCAAGCTGGTGAGCGAAGCTAACAGAAAAGCCACGGCAATGCCTATTGTGCCCCACAAGCGCACTGCCACACTATAGTAAACCAGCGCAGCCAAAAGCCGTAGGAAGGCGACCCAAAAGGAAATATCTTGTCGGTTCATGGCTAACAGCAGCCGGGAAAGAATTGCATTGCTGAGGAAGAAAAAGGTCTGCCAAATGAGCAGCCGTAGCAATAATGCTGAGTGGGCATAATCGGGGCGGTGGTAGAGCAACGCAATGATCGATTGGGCCGAGAAAGCGATGAGCAAAGCTAGTGGAACGAAAAAGAAGCTGGCGTAGCGAAAAGCAGCTTGGGCGATGGGTAAAAGCCGCTCTTTTTGTTGGTGGAACAGCCGGGCAAATGATGGATAGAGCGCATCGACGTAACTGGCAGCCAATAAATTGCAAACCTGCAAAATTAACTTGGCTGCGTTATAAACGCCGGCGGCTGCTTCCCCGATGAAATAAGAAATGAAAAGGATATCCATTCTATTGAAGCCGATGACAGAAAGATTCATCAGAAAGAAATAGGGGGCTTGGCGCAACAAAGAAAGAGCCAGGTGCCATTGTAAACGCGCTTTGGCTAGCCAACCTAAACGCCAGATCACGATAAACAGAAAAAGCGCACCGCCGCTCTGTCCCGCGATGATAACAATTGCTAAGCTGATGGCTCCATGTCCCGCTTGCAGCAGGAGCACAGCAGTCACTAAGTAGATGATGTAAACTACAGTTTGCCCCATCGCTTGCCATTCCATCTTTTCCACCCCTTGCAGCGTGATTTGGGCACTATTGGTGACGGCATATGGGAGCAAGCTGCCGCCGGCGATGGTCAACATGCGTAGCACATCGGGCGATTGCCCGATTAGTCGGGAGAAAGCGATCAGCCCGGCCCAGCTGACCCCCGCAGCGATCAGTTGAATGGTTAAAGTGGTTAGCCAGTAATGGGCCGCTTCGTCGCGCTGCCGGGAAACTTCTCTGATGGCTAACCGGTTCAGCCCGGCGCTGGCCAGTACCTGGAAAATGGCTAAATAGGCCATCATAATGGCATATTTGCCTAAGCCGACGGCGCCTAACTTGCGGGCAATGTAAATTTGCAGCAGGAAGCCGAGCACCATTTGTCCAGCGCCGGTGAAGCTTAGCGCCAGCGTGTTTTTCAGCGTTCGCTGGACATTACTCAGTACCAGGGCATGTTTGGCACTCATAAATATCCTAAACTGGCCAATCTTTCTTCGATGGCGCTTTCATCTTCGTCGTTGTAGGCGGATTCCTGTTCCGCGTCGCTCCTTTGATCTTCTTGGAAAGCAGGGGAGATGGCGGGGGCCAACCAGCTTTGCAACGGTCGGCCGTCCATGGTGCTGGGAATAGGTGTATTGTGTAGCGCCAAAATGGTCGGTGCAAGGTCAATGATGCGGGCTTTGGTTTGCCGGCCACGGGCTGCGATATCCGGTCCGGCGGCTAAAAGGATGCCATCCGGATGGTGCATGCCGGTGTGGGGCAGTGCGCGGCCCGGATAGATGTCCGCCGGAGCAAGCAGTTCCCGTTGTGGCTGGTCTAAGCTATTGCGCACGAAAAGGCCGGGGGCTGTTTCCACCAACAAGTCTGGCCCGCGCTGCGCGTACGGGCCGCGGTACACTTCGTCGTTGCGCCACACTGCCTGAATGAGTCGTGTGCCCCGGCGGGGATGGTGCAGCGCTAATAGCCTGTCGGCGATTTCTCGGCGCAGCCTATCCGCTTCCGTCCCGGGCTGCACAATGCCGAAACGATCCCGGCCAGCAATGTTGAGGAAGATGGTGCCGAATGCGCCAAAGCTAAATGCTGTGGTGTGTTGCCAATCGATGGCTTGGAAGAAAGGTGCCCGATCCAGCAGATCACCTTGTCTTTCGCCCTTTCCCAAACGCCGTAGTAACGCTTGTCGGTAGCGGTGACCTCGTTTCGGCTTCACCTGGTCCCAGTCGATGTGCAAATAGCCGTTCGTTGCTAACCAGCTGTTCAGACTTAATACTTCGTCGTAAGGCTGAAAGCCGTGGTCGGACATCACGAAAAGGTTGGCCGGAGTGACCTCTTGCCATAGCATGCCCAGCGCTTCATCCATGGCGCGATAGATTCTGCCGATGGCGGTTTCGGCTAACTGCGCCGGATTTTCGTTATCGCGAAAAGCAGCTAATGTCTGTCCGAAGACATGTTGTGCCCGGTCTGTCGCCACGAAAACGACCATCATGAAGTCTGGCTTTTCATTGTGCCATAGCCAACGGGTAACGGCTAACCGTTCGCTTGTCATGTTCAGTAATTCTTGTGTATACTGCTTTATGAAGCGGCCTTTGGGCCAGAAATAGCGGGGCCGCATGGGCACGGCCACCCGATAATGTCCGAATTTTTCCGTGATGCGCTGGTTATAGGCGGGGGGGAAGGCGGCTGGTTTGTCCTTGGATGGTGCATCCATCCCGGCGATGAGCACGCCGTTGACTGGTTCCGGTGGGTAGGTCATGGGCACATTGATCACGACGACCTTTTTGTTGTTCTGGCTGAGCAACTGCCAAAACGTGGGCGCGCCCAATTGGCTGCCGTGGGAAACAGAGAAGCCGTTGCGTTCGTTGCGGCCCACGAAATCGAAAATGTTGCTTTTGCCAGGATTACAACCGGTCATGAAGCTGGCCCAAGCCGGAGGACTCAAGGGAGGCTGGCTGGAACGCAATTTACTAAAAGCGCCTTGTCGTTGGACGCGAGCTAAATTGGGCAGATATCCGCCCGCTAAGAGGGGGTCCAAAACATCCCAGGTGGCACCATCTAAACCGATGATCAGTGTACGATGTCTGATTTTCTGTCTCCTTCTGTCATAGTTTATGTTTCATGTTGGTGCATTGCACTAATAGATTATACATTTTATGTCTGTTGGTTCGCAAAGAATGATAAACGCAACACCGGCTGTTACATTGTGTAGGGTTAGGACGTCTTATAATGAGGGTGGGAGATCTATTGTGCAATGATCTCGGATGGATGAGGATCTCTTGTTTTCAGGAAATGTAGCTGTTCAGGCCCAAGCGGGTGGCGGGAAGCACGCCAAGGGTAGCCGACGGCATTGCCGTCGGCTACTACCCTCCCCACCCCCAGCCACAGTGCAAAAAACTGCCTATTTGCCTACCAAGCGGGAATACCTGAATAGTTACGAGGAGACTATTTTCGTATTGCTGGCATAGTGTATTTGAGATCAGCGTTGATTAGCGCGCATCAGCGTTGATCAGCGTTCTATTTTCAGAGAATCCGTAGGGTTTATTATCGTAAAAGGAGAAAAAACGATGGACGAGTTGGTGAAATTGGTCGTGGAGCGTACAGGTCTACCTGAAGATGTGGCAAAAACTGCTGTCGAAGTGGTGCTTGATTACGTCAAGGGACAACTGCCTGATGCTTTGGCCGGGCAAATTGACGGTTTGTTAGGCCAGGGGCAAGATAGTGGTACCTTAGATGCAGGCGACGTCTTGGGTGCTGTAGGCGGATTGTTCGGCCAGAAGTAAACATTAGTTGTGCTGATTTAGTGTCTTAGGCTTTATTGTTATGAAGATTTTTCGTTAAGGAGTGTGGAAAATGACTGTTGCAATCGATAAACTCAGGGGAATGCCTGTAGAACTGGCTGCTGCACTGAAGCGGCAAGGACTTAACAGCGCAGATAAGTTTTTGGAGAAGGCTTGCACGCCTGTCGGTCGGAAGACATTAGCGCAGAGTACGGGGGTCGAGTTGGCTGTGATTCTGGATATGGCTAATCGGGCCGATCTGGCGCGCATCAAAGGCATTGGTGTTGTCTTTTCTGATTTGTTGGAAGAAGCGGGTGTTGATACGGTGAAAGAATTGGCTGTGCGCAACGCCGATAATTTGTACGCAAAATTAGCGGAAGTCAATCAGGGGCGCCGTTTAGCCGGCCGACTGCCCACCGCCAAAGCGGTTAATAATTGGGTCGAACAAGCTAAAGCACTGCCGAAACTGTTAGAATACTAAAACTGATTGATGATGTCTCGGCTTTAGTTGCAGTAAGTCTAAGTCTTTAGTCTGGGCTCGCGTCTGTAAATGCAAAGGGACCGATCACCATGTCTGCATTTAAGGCCGCGAGCTTTATTTTTTGTGGCAGATGAATCCTCTCGACAATTTGCGGGAAGAGAGAGCATCACCCGAGGACACGGAAAAGTAAGGCTACTTTGGGCCTACTTTCCCCAAGTAGGGTATAAAGCAGTTGTCATCCTATGCAATTCTATGATAGAATTCATAAGTAAGCTGGCTTGGCTTACATTGACACTTGTATATTGTAGAAATTTAGGAAGGAAGGAATTATGTTCGCGAAGAGATTGTCTCGATGGGTGTTACCTGCTTTATTGGTAACAGCGATGTTACTTGCTGCTTGTACACCTGCCGCGACGCCTACGAAGGCCCCGGCTACGAAGGCCCCGGCTACGAAGGCCCCGGCTACGAAAGCCCCGGCGACGAAGGCCCCGGCTACGAAAGCCCCGGCTACGAAAGTCACCATTCAGATGTTCTATCCTGTCGCTGTAGATGCCCCCATCGCCAAGATCCTCAACAAGTACATTGCGGATTTCGAGGCGCAGAACCCGAATATTATCGTCAAACCGGTTTTCTCCGGCGGCTACGGCGATGTCAAGACCACCATCCAGACTACCATCAATGGCGGCGGTACACCGCCGGCATTGGCCGTGATGTTATCCACGGATTTGTACGATCTGATCAACGCCGGCTACATTGCGCCGATGGATCGCTACGTCAGCAGCATGGAAGACGGGCAAAGCTATCTCAACGATTTCTTCCCCGCGTTCTTGGCTAATTCCCGCTACGACGGCAAAATCTGGAGCATTCCGTTCCAGCGCAGCGCGGTAGTTATGTACTACAATGCTGATCTTTTCAAGAAAGAGGGGCTGCAACCGCCGGATAGTTGGGACAGTTGGGGAACCGCAGCGCAGAAACTGACTACCCGCAATGGCGACAAAGTGACCCGCTGGGGTATTGAGTATCCATCCGGCTGGCCATACTGGTTATTCCAGCCGTTGGCACTGGGTAACGGTCAGAATATTTTCAAGAGTCCCACCGAAATGGCTTTCAACGACCCGAAAGTGATCGAAGCGGTTCAGTTCTACATCGATCTCTCCCACAAGTACAAAGCGATGCCGGAGGGTGTTCAGAAAGCGTGGGGCAACGCCCCGGCGGACTTCGCCAAAGGTGCAGCGGCGATGATCGTGCATTCCAGTGGTAGTTTGACCGGCATCTTGAAACAGGCCAAGTTTAATGTCGGTGTCATGCCGATCCCCGGCCACCAAAAAGGCACGTACGCCAGCGTTCCCGGCGGTGGCAATTTCTACATTTTCAAAGGCGCGCCCCAGGCACAACAGGACGCCGCTTGGAAGTTCGTCGAGTTCGTGACGCAGCCGAAATACGCCGCGGATTTCAGCATCAACACCGGCTATATTGCCACGCGCCAGAGTGCTTATGCCACCCAGGCGATGAAAGACTACATCACAAAGGTTCCGCAAGCGGGCCAGACCAAAGACGTTCTCCAGTATGCTGGCGCTGAGCTCTCCACCCAAAATTTGGGCAAGGTGCGCAATATCTTCCACAAGTATTTGCAAGCCGCTTTCAACGGCACGATGACGCCGACGGAAGCCATGAACACGGCGCAGAAAGAAGCTGAAGCAGCGCTCAAAGATTTCAAATAGGCGCTGAATATTCATCCTTGATGCGGGTAGGCGGAGGCATGACCTCCGTCTACCCTTCTTTTTACAAATTATGGACAATTGGCGTTGTTTTTTTCAGTTCTGGCTTGTCTAAAGGTTAGGAGACATTCCTGTTCATGTCCATATTGGCGCAGAAAAGTAAGACACATTATCTCAATGAATCTATTTTGCCGCTACTGTTGATCTTGCCAACGGCCATTATCGTTGCCGCTTTTACCGCCTGGCCCACAATTTTATCCTTTTACCAAAGCTTTTTCCGCCAGCAACTCAATATTGCCAGGTTCCGCACGCCGTCTTTCGTCGGCCTGCAGAATTACATTTCGCTGTTTACCTCCCCGGAATTCCACCAGGTGTTGACGAACACGCTCATTTATGTTTTAGTAACGGTTCCGTTGAGCGTTGTTCTGGCATTTTTGTTCGCGTTGCTCGTGAACAGAACAATTCGCGGTATCGGGCTGGCCCGGCTATCGCTGTTCTATCCCACTATTTTGCCCATGGTTAGCGCAGCCACAATTTGGATGTTTTTCTTTACGCCTAATTATGGTCTTTTCAACAGCGCCCTGGCCTTTTTAGGCTATCGGGGCTCGCAAAACTGGCTCGGCAATCCACATCTTGCTTTGCTGGCTATCATGATTGTTGCTTTGTGGAAGAGCGCCGGCTATTTCATGATCTTTTACTTGGCCGGCCTGCAGAACTTGCCCAACGATGTTTTCGAAGCCGCTTCCTTAGACGGCGCGAACTGGCTGCAGCAAATGTGGTCCATTACCTTTCCACTTTTGCACCGCACGACGCTGTTCGTTTCCACTATTGCGTTCATCGACGCTTTCCAGATCGTGGACCACATTTTTGTCCTGACGCAGGGGGGGCCCAGCGGTGCCAGCACCGTTTATCTCTACTATCTGTGGCAAATGCGCTTCGAGAACCAGAATGTCGGTAAGGCTTCGGCGTTGACCGTCATTCTCATCATCATCATGCTGGCGTTCACAGTAACGAATTTCCTGCTTTCGGAACGGGGAGAGGGCGATGTTGTCAGCTAACAAGCTATATCACAAATTGGGACAATGGCTTCTGAATCTGCTCACCGCCGCGCTGAGCATTTCCTGGGCAACGGTGATTATCTGGGCTATCATCGTTTCCTTCCGTCCTTCCAGCGAGCCGCTGGGCCGCGGCGATGTCTGGTTTGGCCACACGGTCACTTTCGCCAATTACTTTAAGGCGTGGTCTTTAGCGCCGTTCGTCCTCTACTACCGCAATACGATCATCATCGTCGCGTTGATTCTGGTTGTCCAGATCATTACAATTTCGTTTGCCGGGTTCGCTTTCGCACATTACAAATTCATCGGCAAACGATGGGTCTTTTTCTTCGTCCTGCTGCAACTCATGATTCCAACCACCGCGCTTTTGGTGCCGAATTTCGCCACAATCCGGGAATTAGGCCTGTACGACACGAAGTTAGCCGTGGCGTTACCCTATTTGGGCACAGCCTTCGGCACATTTCTGATGCGGCAGGCTTTCTTGGAGGTGCCAAAAGACTTGGTGGATGCGGGGGTCATGGACGGCTGCTCTTGGTGGCAATTGGTGCGGCATATCTATTTGCCGCCTTCCATGCCCACGCTCATCGCGTTTGCCCTTTCTTCCGTTACGTGGCACTGGAACGAGTTTCTCTGGCCGTTGGTCATCACCATCAGCCCCCGGGCCCGACCGTTGACGGCAGGTTTGGTGCGATTCACGCAGCTGGGGGAAATCGGCGCCCGCTGGCCGTTATTGGCCGCGGCGACGATCATCGTTGTAGCGCCGTTGCTGGTTGCTTTTCTTGTCTTCCAGAGGCAATTCATTAGCAGTTTTCTGCATTCGGGCTTGAAATAGGATTAGAAGTTCGACTTCTCACAGAAGTCGAACTTCTAGGAAGGGAGGCAACAATGGAGTTATCTCAAATAGTGCGGGTTGCTCGGGGCGACGAGCCTGCTGATTTAGTTCTGCGCAATGCCCGTTTGGTTAATGTTTTCAGCGGTGAGATCGTGCCGACCGATGTCGCGATTGTCCACAGCCGAGTGGTCGCGGTGGGTAACGGTTACGACGCACGGGAAACGGTCGATTTGGCCGGCGCGTACGTAGCCCCCGGCCTCATCGACGCTCATGTGCACATCGAAAGTTCCATGGTGTCGGTGCGCGAATTCGGCCGGGCGGTGATTCCCCACGGTATCACCTCCGTGGTCATCGACCCGCACGAAACCGCCAACGTCCTCGGCTTAGATGGCATCCGCTACATGCTGGAAATGGCCAAATACGGCCCGTTATCCGTCTACGTCATGGTGCCGTCCTGCGTGCCGGCCACGGAGATGGAAACCTCCGGCGCAATTCTGGAAGCGGACGACATTGCCAGCTTGCGCGGTAACCCGTGGGTGTTGGGCTTAGCGGAGATGATGAACTATCCCGGCGTTGTCGCCGGCGATTCCGTTGTGTTGGACAAGATCCATGCTTTCCAGGGTACAATTCTGGACGGCCATGCTCCCGGGCTGAGCGGCCAGGCGCTGAACGCTTATGTCGCCGCCGGCATCCGCTCCGACCACGAGTGCACCGTCGTGACCGAAGCGCAAGAGAAATTGCGGCTCGGCATGTACATTTTCATCCGGGAAGCCACCGGCGCCCACAACCTGGATCCGCTGCTGCCGCTGGTGAACGAACAGAACAGCCGTCGCATTTGCTTCTGCACTGATGACCGCCATCCGGGCGACTTGATCCGGCAGGGCAGCATCGACTACATGGTGCGCCACGCCATCGAAAGAGGCATTGACCCGATCACCGCCATCCGCATGGGCACGCTGAATCCCAGCGAATACTTCGGTCTGAAGGATCGGGGGGCCATTGCGCCGGGCTACCGGGCTGACATGATCATTTTCGACGATCTACAACATCCTGTGCCGCGGCAAGTCTACCGGGGCGGCAAATTGGTGGCCGAGGACGGCGTGATGTTCCCCTGGCCGAAACACCCCCGCCGCCTCAGCCTGCGCAGTTCCGTCAACATCGACTGGGAGAAAGTACAGTTCGGCATCCCAGCCCAGCCGGGGAAAATGCGAGTCATTGGGCACATGCCTGGGCAGCTGATCACTGAAGAACTGCTCGTCGATCCAAAGATAGAAAACGGACAAGTGGTCGCGGACGTGGAACGCGATATCCTGAAAATGGCGGTCATTGAGCGGCATCAGGCCTCTGGCCATGTGGGTTTGGGATTCATACACGGCATTGGGCTGCGCCGCGGCGCCATCGCCAGCAGCGTGGCCCACGACCACCACAATTTGGTCGTGGTCGGCGCCGACGATCGTTCTATGATGAGTGCAGCGCGAGCGGTCGCCCAGATGAAAGGCGGCATGGCGGCGGCGGATGGGGACGATGTGCTGGCGGGTGTGCCGCTGCCCGTGGCCGGGCTGATGTCCGACCAGCCGCTGGAAATTGTGCACCGGCAGGTCAATCGGCTGCTGGCCGCCAGCCGGGCGCTGGGCTCACCGCTCCACGATCCGTTCATGGCCATCGGCTTCTCCGCGCTGGAAGTGATCCCGGCGTTGAAGCTCACCGATATCGGCTTGGTGGATGTCAACGCTTTCCGGCCGGTGCCGCTTTTCGTGCCGGATGTGTGAGCCAGCTATTAGGGGGTTTCAACAACGCGCAGCGTGTTGATATCCACCGGGATGTTGTCCTGGATGTTGTGGTAGTACCAGGTGTGGTCGGCGAAGTTATACCAGACGTTATAGCCATCATAAAGATGTCGCTCGTTGCCGTGCGAGTCGGTGACGTACACCTGGTTATTGTCACCGATGGCATTGGCAATGCCAAAGCGGTTACCAGAAGGGTTATATGCGAGTCCGTCGATGGGCTTGTCCCACACTTTCGGATCCAGGCCTAAATCAGCGAACCGGTAATCGCTCCAACTACGCGGCCAGCGGCCGTGTTCGTTGTAATACTGTTGCATGAGGTCAATGAAGCTGCCGGCAATCTCCGTGGGCTGGGAACCTAGTGGTGTGCGCAGCGCCGAGCTGCCGCCGCTGAAATAATTGGATAGGCTGGTCAGGGTGCGGGACATAGATGTACGGCAACCATATACCTATACTGAAGTATGGCTTTCCTGGAAAAAGGTCTTCTTACCGCAGAGCTCGCGGAGAACGCAGAGATAAAAACAGCTATTTCGGAAGAGTCGGCATGGGTCTGCGGCACAACACAGCGGCTGAAAACGAAGCGGCTGGTGTCAAGCCTTTAGGTGGGTTGGTGGGTCTACCACCGGCTAAAGCCTCGATTCCGGTACGGCGGCGGGGTACGTCAAAGTAGCGTCCGCTGCCAAGAGGCTGCGCAAACCAGCCCCCTTTCAGGGGGCTTGATTAGAAGTTCAACTTCTGCGAGAAGTTGAACTTCTTAAAGGGGGCCTGATTTTTTAGACGCTCTGCGCCTTTGCGCCGCTGCGTCAATTGATTTTCGGAGGAGAATATTCGCTATCTCTCTATGTCCTCGGTGCTCTCGGCGGTGAACCTTTTTGCAGTAGAGTCAAGTATAGGTGCCGAACAGGGGCATTGTATCGAGGATGTTGGTACTAACGCATGTGGGTTGTGGTCGAGATTTAGGTCAGGAACACGCTTTCATTCTTCGTTAAACAACTTGTGTTTGACCCTGTGTGAGCTGTTCTCTTTCTTATGGGTGGATAATAAAAGAAAATGATGGCCGCGAAATAGGCGGTATGTCACTTCGATGCCTAATGCCAGACCGACCATTATCACTAGAACCAGGATATGTTGAGGCCAGGTTATGGAAGTCTGCCAAAGTAAAGCCGCTAATGCTGCCAGACAAGCGATCATGCCCAGGGCCGATATCCACCGTCGGCTGTGTGTCTTTTTAGATAGCTTGATATTTGCGGCATTCACCACGGCAAAAATCAGCAAAAATCCCGAGCTGCCCATGGTTGATATACTGGAAAGGTTGAATAAATTGGCGACTAAGAGGGTAATAATCGTAGTGATGATCAGGCCGAGCAGTGGTTTACCCCATACTTTTTGTTCTAAAATAGTCGGTAATTCTCCTGCCTGGGCGATGATGAAACTGAAGCGTTCCGAACCGTAAAGCGTTGCGTTAATCGCCGAGGCGGTGGAGAGCATCGCAGCAATGGCAATCAACTTGAACCCAAAACTGCCCATGAATGGTCTGGCTGCCTCGGCTAAAGCGTAATCTTGGGCTGCAATGATCTTATTCAAGGGTAAATTGCCCACGGTGACGATGGCGACAGCAATATACAGAAAAATCACGAAAAGGACCGCCGTGTAAAAAGCCCGGGGTAAATCCCGGCGTGGGTTGTGTACATCCTGGGCGGCATTGGCAATCAATTCGAACCCCTCATAGGCTAAGAAGATGATCATGCCGCCAGCTACTAAATTGAGCGGCGGTGACCAGGTAACAGGGGCCAAACGGCTTAATTGAACGGTTGGTATGCCCAAGAGCACGAAACCTACCAGAATGATGATTTTAATGGCGACGATCCAGTCCTCCACTTCGCCGATGATATGAGCGCTAAACGTGTTTAGCAGGGCCATACCAATGATAGCTGCACTGATGAGAAGATGTGACCAGAGCGGCGAGTGGTGGAAGAAAGTGGCGCCAAAGTGTCCAAAAGCATAGGCGTAAAGGGAGAGCATGACGATGTAGCTGAGCCAAAGCAGCACGTTTAAGCTGCCGATTAGTGTTCCTTGGCCAAAGGCCCTATTCAGAAAAGTGACTGTTCCCCCTTGACTGGGAAAAGTCACCGACAATTTCGCGTAGGAATAAGAGGTCAAAAGAGCTACGACGCCGGCGATGGCAAATGCCAACGGCGTACCGCCGTGTGCCAAAGTTACAGCGAGCCCTAAAACCGCAAAGATACCACCTCCCACCATGCCTCCGATGCCAATGGAAACTGCCTCGGGGTACCCGATACCCTTTTTATTATGCTGCCCCATAATATTCTTCCCTTCCTTGTGTCTGATCCGACCAGATTGTACCACAAAACGTGTACAGGCCAAGGTGGAAGGGTTTTATTGTATAGATTAGAGCCTTTCCAGCAATGCGTGTGTTATTTGGGCCGTTCCTACAGTTGGTGTATTGGGCTTAGCAATATCCGGCGTGCGCAACCCATCTGCCAATACTTGTGCTACCGTGTTCTCGATGCGCTGGGCCGCATCGGGGCGCTGCCACCAGTGGCGGGCTAACATGGCAGCGCTAAGTACTGCGGCAATGGGATTAGCGATGCCTTGCCCGGCGATATCTGGCGCCGATCCGTGCACCGGCTCGGCCAGCCCGTAATCAGTTCCTAAACTAAGAGAGGGTGCCATGCCCAAGCCGTCGGCCAGCGCCGAGGCCAGGTCGGAAAGGATATCGCCGTACAGATTGGGAGCTAACAAAAGCTGGAAACGGCGCGGGTCACGGGTCAAGTGGTAAGCTGCTGCATCCACCAGCACCTCGTCTACCACCACGCGCGGCCACTGTGCTGCAACGGCGAGGCAGGTTTCTCGCCAAAGGCCGTCGCTCACTGGCCTGACATTAGCTTTGTGCACGATGGTCAGGCGCCGACCGCTGGCTGCGGCCAGTTCGAAGGCGACGCGGGCTACCCGTTGGCTGCCGCGGCGGGTGATAATGCGCTCGGCAATGGCGGTATCGCCTTCCAGTCGTTCTCGGCGGCTATAAGCGCCCTCGGTATTTTCCCGCACTACTAACAGATTTAGGCCGTTATCCGGAGGCAAACGCCGCCGTGCCGGGCGCAGGTTGGCGAATGTATCCAGCAAGCGGCGCAGGCTGACGATGGGACTTTGGTAGCCGGGCACGCGATGGGACGGCGACGAGGTCGCGCCAAAAAGCACGGCCCGTGCAGCACGGGCGGCGGCGACGGTTTCATTTGGCAAAGCGTTGCCTGTTTCCCGGAAGACGTCCCAACCGGCCCGGGCCCAGGTGACTTGCAAATCCGGCAAGACTGCTTGCAGCACGTCTACGGCTGCAGGAATCACTTCCCGGCCAATGCCATCCCCGGCAATGGCGCAAAGCCGCAGAGGGGGTCGCGTTTCAGGCATGATTGATTTCTCCCTGTTCGATGCGCTTTCGTAAATGGGGAATGAGTCCGCCATCTGTCAATATATTCTGCAAGGAAGCGGGGAAGGGCGGAAAGTAAAATGTGCCGGTCGGGGCGATGATCTGCCCTGTTTCTAAGTCGATGCTGACCGTGTCGCCCGGCTGGATCGCTGCCGCCGCTTCCGGGTGGACGATGGCCGGCAAACCATTGTTGATAGCGTTGCGGAACCAGATGCGTGCGAAGGAGACGGCGATTACCGCGCCGACGCCGGCGTATTTCAAGCTAGTTACCGCTTGCTCGCGGCTGGAGCCGTTACCCCAATTTTTGCCGGCGATAATGATATCCCCGGGTTGTACATTGGCCGCGAAGCCGGGGTCTAAGTCTTCCAACGCGTGGGCGGCCATTTCCGCCGGGTCGGTCAAGGTGTAAGTATATTTGCCCGGGAAAATGACATCCGTGTTTACGCCATCCCCGTATTTCCAAACTTGTCCGGTTATCTTCATATTTGTCTCCTCTGAAAATAGAACGCTGATTAACGCTGATACACGCTGATCTTAATTTTCATTCGCTGTGGTGTGCCGTAGGCCCATGATAACTACCTTTAAGAAGTTCAACTTCTCGCAGAAGTTGAACTTCTAATCGACAGCGTTCTCCGCCCGAGCGCACGGGGGGGCAAATCCCCGTGCTACGTCGCCAAGAAGCCCCCTGAAAGGGGGCTGGTGTTGAGCAGCCTCTTGGCAGCGGACGCAATCTTGACGTACCCTGCCGCCGTACCGGAATCGAGGCTTTAGCCGGTGGTAGAC
>WFQU01000070.1 GCA_015486845.1 Anaerolineae bacterium
AGGGGGAACTTTTATAGGCGTTACGCAGTTCAGCCAGGCAAATGTCATTGCGAGCCTCCGTAGGGGGGCGAAGCAATCTCCAAAGCGGTGTGGGGGTTTGCTTCGGCACGCTTCGACCGCCTCGCGATGACATTTTGTGGGATTTGCCTAGCTGTTAATCTCTGCACCTTAGCGGCTCCGCGTCGGGTTATTGGTTCTGGCTTGTCCAGGTTAGGGGATGGGAAACAGTGCCAGGCATCCTGTTGACAGGATAAATACTTTCCTTGTATAGTACGGGCAAACGTCAATGCAGGCCGACACTGCGTATTCGTGCCCAGGACAACTATCTTCGGACTTGTTGCGTTTATATTCTATGCGATTTTCGCAATCGCCTATTGCGGAGTAATTTCCATGAAAAAAGGGTCTAAAACTAAGCGCTTTGGCAGCGGCGCTCGTATCAATCACGATGCTTCGATCTATTATAACTCTCGCCTTTACGACAATCTGTCGGCCTCCGGCGAAGACGAAATCGGCCCGGATCATCCTTTTCCCCCTGAATTAGCCAACAGGATCGTCAACGGCAACGCGGAACAGATGGCGGAAATTCCGGATAATTCTCTCCATCTGATGGTTACGTCGCCGCCTTACAACGTTTCTAAGCTGTACGATCATGATTTATCTTTGGACGAGTATCTCGATATGCTACGGAAAGTGTTCGCTGAAACGTATCGAGTGTTGGTTAACGGTGGGCGAGCTTGTGTTAATGTGGCTAATCTTGGCCGCAAACCATATATCCCGCTTTCTGCTTATATTGCCCAAATGATGATTGAGATCGGTTTTCTGATGCGGGGAGAAATTATCTGGAATAAAGGCGCCGGAGCCGGCGTGTCCATGGCTTGGGGAAGCTGGCTATCGGCGTCCAATCCTGTGTTACGCGACGTACACGAATACATCCTGGTGTTTTCTAAGGGTAGCTTCAAGCGCCGAAGGCGGCCTGACCAGGAAGACAGCATTAATAAAGAACAGTTCATGGCCTGGACGAAATCGGTCTGGACTATGAATACAGCATCTGCCCAAAAGATAGGGCATCCGGCTCCCTTTCCGGTGGAACTACCTTTTCGCCTCATACTGCTTTACACGTTTAAAAGAGATGTCGTCTTGGATCCATTTATGGGCAGCGGTTCCACGGCCCTTGCCGCGCTGAAAGCTGGTCGTCAATATATCGGCTACGATATCGATCCCGAGTATGTACAATTGGCCGAAGCGCGCCTAGCCGCCTTTCAGCAGCAACTTAAATTGGATCTATGATCCGGATATTGGCGCTTTGTGGATTCAGTTCCCGCCGGCGCGGGCACACAGCGTTCCCTTCCTTTCTCCCCTTTTCGCTCTCCACTTTCCGCCTTTCCTTCGCCCTATCCTGCCGTATCCTATCGCGTTTGTGTCTGGGATCGTTATCTGCTATGATTCATTTTGCTTTCCGGACGCAGTGCCGGTTTGGGTGCGGCAGGCTGGTATAGCGCCGCCCAAGACTTCGCCGAGTAAAGGTGCACGGATGCCATTGGCCTCTATGTTTCATGTTCGTTTTGATTCTCGTTATATCGCGCGGAAAATCCACGACCGTTTGGAACACTCCAAAAATCTTTCTTATTTTGCTGGCGCTGCCATTATTGTTGGCCTCTTGACTGGCTATTTTTCTGTTTTCTTTATTTGGCTGCTCGATTATGCCGAGCATCTCTTTTTCGATGTCTTTTATAATTTTCTGTTGAACCTTGGCTTGGGACGTTTCTCTATCATTTGGGTGCCGGTGCTGGGGGCTTTGGTGGCGGGCCCGCTCATTACGTTCTTTGCTCCGGAAGCAAAGGGGCACGGTGTTCCTGAAGTCATGATGGCTATTGTCCTCAAAGATGGTAAGATGCGCCCGATGGTCGCTATCATTAAAACGGTGGCTTCTGGCTTTTGTATTGGTAGTGGTGGGTCTGCTGGCCGAGAAGGACCCATTGTTCAGATTGGTTCTGTGTTAGGGTCGGTCATTGGCCGGTTCATGCGCATGACTAGTCAGCAGGTGGAAGCGTTAGTGGCCTGTGGTGCCGGTGCGGGCATTGCGGCCGTGTTTAATGCACCTATTGCCGGCTCGATGTTTGCTATGGAAGTCATTGCGGGAGAATTTTCCACCTTTTCGTTTGGTGGTGTTGTGGTAGCAGCTGTCACTGCTAGCATTGTTGCACGGCATTATTTAGGAGAAGCGCCTACATTTGCCATTCCTTCTTATAGCATGATTTCGCCCAAAGAATTGTTTCTCTACGCGATTTTGGGAGTCTTGGCCGCATTAGTTGCCTATCTCTTCGTGCAAGTGCTTTATTTTAGCGAGGATATCTTCGATAACTGGCAAATTCCTGATTATTTGAAGCCGGCCGTGGGTGGCCTACTTTTAGGCGCTGTTGGTTACTTTGCCCCTTACTCGTTGGGAACTGGCTTAGTGTGGATTTCCAAAGCATTAGAGGGCGGCCTTTTCTGGCGCATGATGTTGGTGGCCGCTTTCGTCAAAATAATCAGCACTTCACTGACTTTAGGGTCTGGCAATTCCGGCGGCATTTTCGCCCCTTCTCTTTTCATGGGGGCCATGTTAGGGGGCGCTTTTGGCATTGGTGTCAATCAGTTATGGCCAGACCTTACCGCTACTTATCAAGCATACGCCTTAGTTGGTATGGCTGCTTTGTTTGCTGGTGCTGCCAGGGCTCCATTGACTTCCATCATTATGGTGTTCGAGATGTCGAATGATTACCGCATGATCTTGCCTTTGATGTTTGCCACGGCAACCAGTGTCTTGGTTTCTGAGCTACTTTCCACCGAGAGTATTTACACGTTGAAACTGGCGCGACGTGGCATTGATTTTCATCGTGAACGGGAAATTGATGTCATGCAGGGGGTCACAGTTCAGGAAGTGATGACCACCAATATCGAGCACGTTTCACCGGATACACCGTTGTTTCAATTAGACGCCTTTTTCCAGGAAACACACCACCACGGCGTGCCAGTACTTGGCGATGATGGCAAGTTTATTGGCATTGTTACCCTTTCCGATTTGGAGCGAGCTAAAGAGGAGGGTATTTTCGAAGGACATACTGTCATGGACATTGTCAACCCTCATCCGGTCGTTGTTTATCCTGATGAGCCGGTCTGGCATGCGCTCCGAGCTATGGGGGAAAAAGATGTCGGCCGGCTGCCTGTGCTTGACCGGGATGATCCCACGCGGTTGCTGGGCATGTTGCGGCGAGGCGATTTAGTACATGCTTACCAACGCGGCATCCAAAAACGGTTGGCTCTTCACACTACCAGTGATCGTGTACGACTGGGTCATTTGACTGGTATGGAGGTGTTAGAATTCGAAGTGAAGCCCGGGGCACCTATTGCTGGCCAAGCTATCAAGGATGCCAGAATGCTTCCCGGCGCTTTGTTGGTTACCCTTAAACGTCACGGAAACGTAGCTATTATTCACGGTGATGTCGTCCTTCACCCGGGTGATCAGGTTACGGTACTGGTGAAGAGTAAAATGATCGACGCGGTACGAAAGCTATTCATCCCTCCTCCCTCCGCTGAGAAACCGTCCATGCGTAGGCGAGCTCCCTTTGAGTAAATTCAGGCGGCTATGTGGGGAGGTGACCACTTGCCCCACACAGGCTGGTGGTCTGAGGCCAATTGTGAGAGGTCACAATCCACGACTTTAGCAGCTTGAAGCCCCGCAGCTAAAGCATCCGGCACCCACAGAAAATCCAGCCGGAACACAGGTCGGCCTATTTTATAAGAAAGGCCTTTACCCTCGCCGACCGTCGCAAAAATATCCGTGTAGCCGAAAGCGCGCATCCGTTTTAACACTGTGGGCACCAGCTTGTATGGCCAAGAATGTACCGGTTCGTGCATGTTGAAATCGCCCATGAGCAAATGTGGGTCCTTGACTTGTCGTAAATGGGCCTTGATACCCTGCAATTGGCGCAGACGTACCGGTTCTAACAAGTGATCTAAGTGGGTGACCATGGTTACTAACGGCCCGTAGGGTGTGTCTATGCGAGCAGATAAGAGATTGCGCTGTTTACGATTCTGCCAGCCGGGAAGCTTAAAATTCTGGTAATCCAAAATGGGATAGCGGCTGAGAATAGCGTTGCCTAAGTGCCCCGCCCAAAACCCTCGTTCTGCTTTTTGTTCGAAGCTGAAGCCGAAAACCCAGTACATATCTAAACGGTGGGCTAATTCTAAGAGCGGATAATTCGGGCCTGTATTCTCGAACCAAGGATGCAGTACCTCATTCAGGCCAACAATATCAGCATTGCTATTGCGGATAATTTGCTCTACTTTGTCTAAATTCAGTCGGTGATCTAAGCCGGCCCAGTAATGAATATTATAAGTGAGAAACTTCATTTACACGCTTTTTATCTCTGTTTTGTGATATCCAGTCACCATTCGCCTTTGCAGAATCGGCCTGCGCCGACTCGAAATTGAACTGACAAAGATCGGTTTTGCAGTGGTTGCTGAATTTATGCGCCAAGCAGCTTAAGTTGCTTGGCTACTTTTTTCATGCTTCCAGTATAAGCAGATTGCCCACCGCGTCAAATCAACGCTAAGCTCTACGTCACGCGTCGAAGCAGCCTTCGTTCTTTGAGGTAGATGTGCTTTGATGAAGTATGAATCTTAGTGTATATTGGGGAAAAAGAGTCGTTGGGTCAACTGGCTGCGGTCCAATTGCCTGTCTGCGAAAAAGATCTGTAAGTCGGCGCTCCCCGGCATATTGGGACGGTATGCAATTCCGATGACATTGGCTGTTACACTGCTAAAATAAGCTGGATCGTGCTCTACAACCAGGTAATATCCGGCTTCCAGCCCCTCTACCCGGAAGATACCATTATCATCCGTTTTGGTCTGAGCGCGTAACAAGTCGCTCTTTTCCAGCTTGCCCAGGCTCCCGCCATCTTGGTAAATCTCGATGATGACATGACTCAGACACGGCTCAACACCGTGTTGAGCATTCCAGCCGTACTGTCCGTCTCCATTTAAATCGTCGAAAACAAGCCCATTGATGCTCTTGCCTGTTACGGTCAGCGCTTTAGCCTTTGCCGCGGCGGGTGGCACTGATATTAGTAATGAAGCAATCAACAAGCAACTTAGCCATAGCAACCGGTATGTTTTCATTTTCAGCACCTACTGATAGTCCTTCAGTCCCACTCGCTTTCAAATTACCTTGACGATAATATTATAGCACAAGATATGGATAAACGGGCTTACAAATGGACTCTATTTTTCTGGGGAAGGCATGAGGATAAAACAAATATTATCAATGAGTGTTTTGTCAAGGCTTACATGCTTGTTTTAGGGTTGCGCAACACAAGATCATCGCCATAGGCTACCAGCGCTGCCCTTTCTCTTGGAAATAGAACGTTGATCAACGCTGATGCACGCTGATCTTATTCTCATCTGCTGTGGTATACCATAAGATCATGACAGTCCTTCGTAGGGCTTGCCGTTAAGCCATAGATCGCGATTGAAATTACATCTATGGGGCCGGCAGCCCCACGACGACCGGCGCCGGCGTATCATTGTGCTGACTTGCGTCGGCATTTGGCAATGCATTATGTTATGCGTTGTCCCTTCGCAGTATTGCCTCCAATGTTTTTTGTGTACAAGCGTTGCATCAGCGTATATTGTGCTCCACTTGCATCGTCCAGGCTAATAATAAGAAAAGTGTTAGCAGAATAATGACAACGAACATCTCTTGCACCTCCTCTTTAATATGTGTTTCTATCTGTTTTGACGGCCGCTGCGCATTTAAGTTGCGCCTGATCACTCCGTTTCAGGCGATCTTATTATGAATGAAGGAGGTGAAGATCAAGTGAAGTCGGGCCCTAATTCTGTTGACAATTTGTTCAGAAAAGGATGGTGTTCCCCGGGATATCAGTATATAATCATTCGAAATAGATAGTATTTCATGGGGGGGGCGACATGAGCCGGCGGCCTGCCTGTGCGGGCATGCAGACAGGCGCACCACAGCGGCTGGAAACGCCCCCTATCCCCCAACCTTGGGGGGAAGCAGCACACCCCCAGAATTGGGAGCCGGGGGTAGCGACTCGGCCCAGCGACTAAAAGTCACGGCAACGTCTGCAAAATCGCCCTACGGCGATTAGCGTGCAACCTGCGCAGGCAGGTTTTGCAGTTGTAGCAGCGCTTTCTAATCGCCGGGCGAAGCAGACTGCGTTTATCAGCGCATATCAGCGTTGATCAGCGGTCTATTTTTCGGAGGGGAGGGTAGCCGAAGGCATTGCCTTCGGCTACCCTCGGGCGGAGAACGCCGTTGATTAGAAGTTCAACTTCTGCGAGAAGTTGAACTTCTTAAAGGTGGCCTGATTCTTTAGATACTCCGCGCCTTGGCGCCGTTGCGTCAACTGATTTTCAAGGGAGTTATCATGAGCCTATGGCACACCACAGCGGATGAAAACCTACGGCTGGCGTCGAGCCTTTAGGCGGTTTTGTAGCGTTACCCCCGGCTAAAGCCTCTACTCCGGCGCAATGGGAGCTATTTTAAGGGGAGAATCTGTTACTAATTTCTTGACCATTGTTTTTTATCTGCGTGCGCAGCCAGCGTTAATCTGCGTCCCA
>WFQU01000071.1 GCA_015486845.1 Anaerolineae bacterium
CAGCGTCAACACCGGCTAAAGCCTCGATTCCGGTACGGCGGCAGGGTACGTCAAGGTTGCGTCCGCTGCCAAGAGGCTGCTCAACACCAGCTCCCTTTCAGGGGGCTTCTTGGCGACGTAGCACGGGGATTTGACCCCCGTGCGCTCGGGCGGAGAACGTTGTCGATTAGAAGTTCAACTTCTTGCAGAAGTTGAACTTCTTAAAAAATCTATGGCTGGACTCGAGCCTTTAGGCGGTTTTGTAGCGTTACCCCCGGCTAAAGCCTCTACTCCGGCGCAATGGGAGCTATTTTCAGGGGAGAATCTGTTACTAATTTCTTGACCATTGTTTTTTATCTGCGTGCGCAGCCTGCGTTGATCTGCGTCCCATTTTTATTTTCAGAGGAGGGGCCATGCTTATCACCAATGCTAATCTCATTACATTCGACGACGAGAACCGTATTTTCAACAATGGCGCTATTTACATCGAGAACGACACCATTGTAGATATAGGCGACTCGTTGGCATTACAAAAACGCTACCCGGCGGCAGAAAAGGTAGATGCCGGCGGGAAGATTGTCATGCCCGGCTTCATCTGTGCCCACACCCATTTCTACGGCGCTTTTGCCCGCGGGCTATACATGCCCGGCCCGGCGCCGCGCACTTTCCCCGAGATTTTAGCCAAGCTGTGGTGGCGGCTGGATAAGTCGCTGGATAAAGAAGGCATCCGTTACAGCGCCCTGGTCTCTTTGGTCAACGCGATTCGCCACGGCACTACGACCCTTTTCGACCACCACGCCAGCCCTTTAGCGGTAAATGGCTCCTTAGACGTCATCGCCAAGGCCGTGACGCAAGCCGGTGTGCGGGCAACCCTTTGTTATGAGGTCAGCGACCGGGACGGTGCAGACATCGCCGAGGCAGGCATCGCCGAGAATCTCCGTTTCATCCAACGCACCCGGCAAGAAAAGAACCCTTTGCTGGCCGCTACTTTCGGCCTACATGCTTCCTTGACCCTTTCCGATGAAACATTGGAGCTATGCGCTGCCGAAGCAAACGCTTTGGGCAACACCGGTTTTCACATCCATGCGGCTGAAGGGAACACAGACGAAGATGATAGCTTAGCTAAATACGGTCTGCGCACCATCGACCGATTAGCCAAGCGCGGCATCCTCGGGCCGCGCACTATCGTTGCCCACGCTGTAGCCGTTGATCCATGGGAAATGGAACTATTACGGGATAGTGGCACCTGGGTAACCCACCAGCCACGCTCTAACATGAACAATGCCGTGGGTGTGGCGGACGTGCCAGCTATGTTGCGAGGCGGCATCAAAGTCGGGTTGGGCAACGATGGCTTTTCCAACAACATGTTCACGGAAATGCACACAGCCTATTTAGTGCCCAAACTGTGGAGCGGAGACCCGCGGCGCCTGGGCGCGGACCAAGTGTTAGAACTCGCCGTATACAACAATCGTCGTTTAGCAGCGCTCTTTTCCCCACAGCCGGTGGGCATCCTCACACCGGGCGCTTTTGCCGACCTAATTTTCGTCGATTATGATCCGCCAACCCTACTATTGCCGGAAAACATGCCCTGGCACATTATCTTTGGCCTTGACGGCAGCGAAGTCACTGATACGATGGTGGCCGGTAAATTCTTAATGCGCAATCGCGCTTTGCAAACTCTGGACGAAGCACGCATCATGGCCCGTTCCCGGGAGGTCGCAGCGCTGACCTGGGAGCGGTTCTGGCAAGCATAGCATGACTAAGCTGAAAGCGTACCGTTGGCATGTGATGATCCTATTGCTGGCGACCGTAGCGGCTTATACAACCTGGCGTTTTCCCTTAATCCGGCTGTATGATCGCATCCCGCCACTGGATTTCGCCAAATTGACCGGCTACCGATTCGGGCCGGCGCTAACCATGCTGGCGGTTTACATCATCTGGTTTGGCCTCTATTTTGGGGCTTGGCAGCAAAGTCAACAAGGCAACGGCCCCACGGAAAAATTGATCATCGGCGGCAGTTTGCTCTGGGCAGCTATTCTCTCTCTGGCCTATCCGTTTGCGGCCATCGATATTTTTGTTTATGCGCTTTACAGCCGGCTCTGGCTTTTCCACCACCTGAACCCATTTGTTGTGCCGCTAAGCCAGGCGACGGCCGAGCCGTGGCTGCCGCTAGCCGGGGAGTGGCGGGACACAACCACCGCATACGGCCCGTTATGGGAAATCGTCGCGGCCATTCCGGCCCGATTAGCCGGGCCCGAACATTTTTTCTACCACATTATCGGCTTGAAAATCGTAGCCTGGCTGCTACTGGCCGCCGTACTCCTACTGCTAAATCACTTTTTAGCTATGGTGCGGCCGGCCCAGCAACGTACCAGCCTGTTGCTCTTCGCCTGGAATCCGCTGGTGTTAATGGTCTTTGCAGTGGATGGTCATAACGACCTGTTAATGCTCCTTTTCTTATTGTTGGCTTATGTCGCAGCGGTACGAGAACAATGGTTTTTCGCTTCCCTATCGCTTTGGCTGAGCGCGCTGGCAAAATTTGTCCCTCTTTTTCTCTGGCCGTTTCTTTTTCTGTTCGCCTGGCAGCAAGAGAAAAATCGGCGTTTCCGCCTCCGCTGGTTAGCCTGGAATGGCGGTTTGGCGCTGTTGTGGGGCGGAATCATCTGGTGGTTGATACACGCCGCGCCGGGGCAATTTGCCTTGTTACACCAGGATTACGCCACCATGTCGTTCTCGGCGCTGCTTATTTTGCTGGGACGATATTTCTGGCCTGGCGCGGTTGTTTTCACCCCGATCATGCATAGCCTGCAGCTACTATTCGTCGTAGTCTACCTCTGGCTGCTCTACCACTTTGGACATAGAAAAATGACCCTGGCTGCGGCCTGGTTGGCCGTGATAGCTGCTTCATTATTCCTTTTTACCGGTAATTTTCGCCCTTGGTATGCGACTTGGCTACTACTGTTAGTTCCATTTTGCCGGCGAAAGGGTTGGCGCTATGGCGTGGTTTTGTTCACGTTCACCGCGTTGACGACGACTGTTTACATGTGGGATATGCGCTACCGACTCGTCGGCGGGATACTCTTCGATTACTTGCTAATTATCCCCTACATCTTTGTCCTGCCGGCCGTGATCGGTTTAGGCATCGACAAATACGCCCGGCAGGTCAAACTGCATAAGAAAAGGGCGGACCAACCGGCCCGCCTGGAGCTGGGGGACAGGGATTCGAACCCCGACTAACTGATCCAGAATCAGTTGTCCTGCCATTAGACCATCCCCCAACGACCTGCTCATTATAGACAAAACAGAGCGCAGGGTCAAATTCCGCACCTTATTGACGCGACCTTTACACAGGAAATCAGTGCCCTAGCGCATCAATCCATTTACGCCGGTTTCATCTGCGCGGATAACTTCACCAATCAGGTCATAAGTCTGTGCTTGCACAATGCGGGCCGATAGCATGGTTCCGGCAGGCCAGACCCCCGGCAAAATCACCCACCCGTCGATTTCCGGCGCGTCTCGGTAAGAACGGGCTAACGTTGTCTCTTCCTCACTGTGATCCACCAAGATGGTCATTTCCTGGCCCACAAAACGCTGGTTGCGCTGAAGAGAAATAGTCTGTTGCCAAGTCATAAGCCGCTGATACCGTTCCTCTTGGAGCGCTTCGGGAATTTGATCCGACAACGTCGCAGCCGGCGTGCCCGGCTCCGGCGAGAACGTGAACGCTCCCACTTTGTCAAATCGGATCTCCAGCATGAAGTCCAGCAGTGCCGTGAACGCCGCCTCCGTCTCGCCGGGATAGCCAACAATGAACGTTGTGCGCAAAGCAATATCCGGCATTTGTTCCCGCAGGGAAGCCAACAACTTCTTCGTCTGCTCGATATTGCTAGGGCGACGCATCCGCCGCAGCACATCTGGATCGGCGTGTTGCAACGGAATATCTAAGTAGGGCAGGATTTGGGGTTCCTCCGCCATGGCCTGGATGAGTTCCGGTGAGACATGGCCGGGATAAGCATAGAGCAAACGAATCCAGGGCAATTCCGGCACCCGTCGACACATTGCCCGCAGTAAGCGGGGCAAACTATTAGGTTTGCCCCAATCCCGGCCGTAATCGGTCGTATCCTGAGCGATAATTACTAGCTCCCGGGCACCGTTTTGCTGCAACTGTTCCGCTTCTTGCAGGACAAGGCGCATCGGGCGGCTGCGCAGCCGCCCTTTGAAAGAAGGAATAGTGCAGAACGCGCAACGGGCATTGCAACCATCGCTAATTTTGAGATAGGCAGAACCACTCTGCACCGGTAAGCGCGCCGGCGCTGGCTCCGGTCGTTCCGAGTCGCCTAAGAGCGTCAGGCGGCGAAAATGTCGTTTGCGCCGTTGCAATTTACGCAATAGCACGACAATCTCCTGCCAACGCCGGGTGCCTAAAATGCCATCCACACCGGGTACAGCGTCGATGATTTCTGCCGGATCGCGCTGGGCAAAGCAGCCCGCCGCGATGAGCAATTGGCCGGGTTGTTTGCCAGATGCCAGATGGGCCAGCGCTTCCACGGATTCCTGTTTGGCCGCAGCCAAGAAACCACACGTATTAACGACCAACACGCCGGCCTCGTGCGGGTCGGCCGTAGCCCGGTAACCGTATCGTTGCAACATAATGGCCATCTTCTCACTGTCCACCAGGTTCTTCGGACAGCCCAAAGAGAGCAAATAATAAGTCTTGCGGGAATATTCCTGATTCATGAAGCGCTCAAAAGCGTAAATCGGCTGCCATTGACAGTAAGATTTGTCATTGTCACGGCGTCAAGGTGGCTGTAGGCGTCATGCGCACAATTCGGCCGTTTTGCACCGCCCAGATGAACTGAAGTACTTGTCCCTTTTGCCCCGGCACACCTTGATCTTGGCCATTCAAGAAAATATGAACGCCCCCGGCGTTGCCTAATCGCAAGTCTACCCGCTGTCCTGTCCAACTGCGGGTCTCTCCCGATACAAGGGTCAGCGCTTGGGCCGGTTGATTATCGACAATCACTCGCAGCCAAACGGCGTCCATGGCGTCTATCCGCACGGTAACCCTTTGTGGCATCTGGGTAGGCGTGGCTGTTGGAGTTAGTGTCGCGGTGATAGGAACTACCGGTACAGGCGTTGGCTGCGGGGTAGCTGTTAGCTTACCCATAACGGCCACTGTTGCAGTAGGTGAGGAGGCCAACACAGCCGCTGTGGTCGTCGGCAACGGCGTAGCTGTCGCTGTCGGTGTGGCAGAGGGCAAAAACGGGACGGCCGAGCGAGCAGTAGTGACTAAGCCAGCCAATTGGCCTATCTGCCAGAGCCATATCCCGCCGGCAACAAGTGCCACGATGAACGCAATGCTCAGTCCGGCAGTAATGCGTCGCCCCCAGTGGGGTCGCCCGTCAAGGCGCAAGGAGAAATCAACAGGTCCCAATCCAGTTGGCGCTTGCGGAATATCCGGTAAGGCTTCCCGCTTCGGCAGTTCGGCGTTGAAGCGAGATAGTAAATCAGAAGCATCTAAGCCTAAATAGCGGGCATACACGCGCAGAAAACCACGGGCCCGGACAGCATCGGAAAAAACGGCATAATTCCCATCCTCCAATGCAACAAGGTATTTTTGCCGAATGTGCGTTGCAGCTTCTACCTCGGCCAGTGTTTTGTCCAGCTCATCGCGCTTCGAGCGTAATAGTGCGCCTAACTCTCCCATACCTTTTCCTATCCTTGAACCGGGGAACTGAAAGACATTATGCCTGGAAAGACGTTATTTTGTCAAACAACGAGGAACTGAAGTTATAGGAAATCCGTTTGACAGAGAGGACAGCTTCTATTATGCTTGGAGTAAACAAGTGAATAGTGGTGAGATTTGTTGTGTATGGCTTATCTAATGGTTAGTGATTGGAGAGACGTCCATGAACAAAAATTTGACACAACAGCAAAAATTCAACAAGCTATTACTGATTTTAGTTCTCTTTACGGGGATCATGGTAAGCTGCAATGGTAATCCTTTGCCGGTAAACACTTTAATTTACAGCGGGCCGGTGGAAGTGGGGATCGACGCAGGTAAGTTTCTACCTGGTACAGATATTAAATATACCGGGATCGAAAATGACAAAGCACACTTCGATATCGGGACGATGCCTTCATTGAAGCTAAGAGGAGATTCTGTGACCTGGAGCGGCAAATTCAACCAAAATGTTCAGGGGAACCTTTCTTTGCGGTTATTGCTCTTTGACCAAAGCGCGGCGCATTTAGCGGGGACGGTCAAGGTTGTGGTGCGCAACGCCAAACCGGTGAAGGCTGTTCTACCGGAGAAGTGGGCTGTCACGTATAGCTTGCCGGTTTCCTACGATGTAAAAGTCGGCCAGAACATTCCCGGCACGACGATAACGTATGACGGCAAGAGCGACAAAGGTGCTAAAATAGGCGGTGTCAGCGATTATCCTTATCGTCAAATTGCTGATTCCATTACCTGGGCGGGACACCCTGCTGCCGACGCTAACCTGAAACTCGTTATGCGCGTCATTTACTTTACGGCTTCCCAATTGCGTTTAGCTGGCATCGCTACCATCGGCGTGCCGTGATCTACTCCGACAATAGTATTTTATCGACGAAACGCTCGTACCTAGGGCAACATTGAATCTCCTAAAAAAGTATAAACTGCCGGGATCGCTGAGAACGCTGAGAAAAAGTAAAGATTGCAAAGGCAAAATCCTGTTGCCAACCCATTATT
>WFQU01000072.1 GCA_015486845.1 Anaerolineae bacterium
AGTCGGGGCGAGAGGATTTGAACCTCCGACCTCACGGACCCGAACCGTGCGCGCTACCGAGCTGCGCTACGCCCCGACAACGTCAGTAAGTATAGCGCAATGACTTCCTTTTGCCAAATTTTTGGTGCACTTTCTTGCTGGCACTTCCTGACACGTGCATTCTGCATGTTTCTCCCGGCCGTGATTTGCTTGGCAGATTTAGCTATGCTATATTGACAAACTGTTCTGCTGGCCGCACGGGCGGCGGCGGAACGCAAAGGGGCAATACGTTCCCTTTCTGTTCTGGTGACTCCGCCGGGAGTTTCGCCAGGGCTATCATCCAAAGAAAGGAGGAATTTCTACTGATGCGAGAGTATGAAGTCGTCTTTATCACGCGTACGGAGATGGAACAAGACGCTTTCAACGCGTTTGTCGAACAGGTGCAGTCGTGGCTGACCGCCGGTGGCGGCGAGGTTATTGAAACGGACATCTGGGGCACGCGCAAATTGGCTTATCCCATCGCTAGGCAAAGGGAAGGCGTTTATGTGCTAATTCGAGCCACGATGCCACCTGCCTACGTCACGGAAATGGATCAACATTTCCGTATTGCCGAACCGGTTTTACGGCATTTGATTGTCCGAGCCCAGGCAGCCTGAAAAGCGCCTGCTAAGCAGTCGGAAGGCAAATCATGGACCATGGATTGAACAAGGTGATGATTATTGGACGTGTCGAACAGGCGCCAGAGATGCGCTACACGCCGGCCGGGATACCTGTTTCGTTAGTACAGGTTTCTGTGCCGCGTCCTTGGCGTGATGAGCAGGGGGAAGAACACAGTACACATGAGATTTTCCAGGTTGTGGCTTGGAAAACATTAGCGGAACATGTTTACAAAACAGTTGTCATCGGTGCTCAAGTGTACGTCGACGGGTTTCTGCAAGTGCGCAGTTGGCTGGATCAAGCAGGAAAGCGCTGCCAACGTACGGAGTTGGTCGCTGCGGAGATTAAAGTGTTTTTGCCAATGGCTGAGAACGTCATTGGCAATGGCGCTGGATCGACTATTTAACGAATTTTATTTATATCGAAGTAGAGGTGAATGAAAATGCGTGAGATCAATAGAAATCCACGAGGTCATCGTCATCAGCGGTCATCTCGTAAGGTGTGCTCATTTTGTGTGAGTCATGCCAAGTATATCGACTACAAAAAACCAGAAGCATTGCGTCCTTATCTGACCGATTTGGGGCTTATCCAATCCCGTCGCAAGACCGGTGTTTGCGCACGTCATCAGCGGATGTTAGCGCGAGCTGTTAAACGTGCCCGGCATTTGGCTTTGCTGCCCGTGGCGCCGGTGCATGCCAGCGGCATCAAATAAACATGGGGACCGCTGTAGCAACTGATTCGTAGCGTAAAGGGGCATGGTTCGCCATGCCCTTT
This sequence comes from Anaerolineae bacterium, assembly GCA_015486845.1. Classification (GTDB taxonomy): domain Bacteria; phylum Chloroflexota; class Anaerolineae; order JAADDB01; family JAADDB01; genus WFQU01. Next base: position 1,411 of record WFQU01000072.1, read on the forward strand.
TTGTCAAGCTGTGAGCTGTGCTGGGTTAACGCCCCTGCGTGCTAAGCGCTGCGGAACTAAGACCCTGCAAATTTTAACGAATCCAGCCCAGAAAGAGGAGGCAGAGGATGGCCAAAAAGGATAAGAGAGAGTCAAGAGAATCCGTTACTAAAAAGCAAGCTAGGCTTAGCCATCACGAACGCGAAACCATGAAGCGAATCTGGATTGCCGTTGGTGCTATGGTGGTGCTTATTGCCATTATCATTGCTTACGCGTTGGCCCAGGCGTATTGGATTCAACCTAATATACCCGCCGCCGTCGTTAATGGAGAGAAAATCTCTCAGGAAACCATGGCACATTATGTTGGTTACCAACAATTTTTACTGCGCCAGCAATTGATTCAGACCGAGCAATTAGAACAGCAGATGGACCCGAAGGGAAAAAATGGCTTTTTCACCAGCCAAATTCAGCAGATGAAAGCACGGCTTGGCGCTCCGGAAACTTTTGCCCGGCAAACTTTGGATAAGCTGATTGATAACTTGCTCATTCGCCAAGCAGCGCAACGCTTGCAGATCACCGTTTCCGATGCAGAAGTCGAGGCTGCTATCCAGCAAGCTTTCGGCTATAATCCTAACCCGCCGACTCCCACGCCGACGCCCAGTCCTAGGCCAACGGCTACCCCGGCGGCAGGTCAGCCAACGGCAACGCCATTGCCTACCCCAACGCCAACGGCAACACCGTTGACTTACGATGGCTATCAAAAGCGTTATAAGGACTACCTGAGCTACCTGCAGACCCAAACGGGCATCACCGAACAAGAATTCCGGCAGACGTTTAGTGATCGTCTGTTGCAAACTAAAGTTGAAGAAGCTGTGACCAAGGACGTGCCGAAGACGGAAGAGGCGGTGCATGTACGGCATATTCTGATTATTCCCAAGACGCCAACGCCAGAAACTGTCGGTAAGGGTACACCGACGCCAACGCCAGATGCAGCGGCGCAGGAAGCGGCGGATAAAAAAGCGCGCCAGGAGGCCGAAGATATTTTGAAGCAATTGAAGGGGGGGGCTGATTTCGCTGCCTTAGCTAAGAAATATTCCAATGATCCCGGTTCCGCCGCGAAAGGCGGCGATTTGGGTTGGTTCGGCCGTAACATGACGGTCAAAGAATTCGAAGACGCGGCTTTTGCTTTGCAAAAGCCTGGCCAGATTAGCGGCATCGTGAAAACGAAGTACGGCTATCACATTATTCAGTTGGTCGAAAAAGATCCGAAACACCCGCGCCCACAGGCGGATATAAAACGAGCCCAAGATCAGGCGTTCCAGAAATGGTTGGACGATCAGCGTAGCAAAGCGAAGATAACGCGTAATTTTACAATGAAAATGTTGCCGCCTAAATTGCAGACACCTATTCCATTGCCGTGAGGTTAGTCGCAATCTTTTGCGGATGGAGAGCGTAGCAGATTCTGGCTAAACGGTTTGCTGATGGCTTTGAATAGCCTGCAGGGGGCAGCCGTGCGCAAAACAAGGCAAGTAGCAAAAAGTGGGGACGAGAGATTCTGTCGTTCCCACTTTTTGGTCGAAAGAGAGTCTTTAGTGTGGCCCGTCGTGGCTGTGTACGTGGCCGTGGGATAGTTCTTCTGGCTCAGCATCCCGCACGGCGACGATGGTTACGTCGAAATGCAGGTCTTTGCCGGCTAACGGATGGTTCGCCGTTAGCACGACCTGGTCGCTGTCCACGCTCTGGATATAGTAGGGTAGTTGTTGTCCGGTTTCATTCTCCAGCAAGATGCCCATGCCAACCTGAGGAGGATTTTCCGGCGGGAATTGTTGGGCGGAAAGTACGACTTCCGCCCCCTCCACAAATTTACCATAACCCTGGGCCGGAGGAACGATTACCTGTTTGGATTCGCCTACTTCCAGACCGGCCAATTGACTTTCCAAGCCGGGAATCAATTGGCTGTGTCCGTGCAAATAAGCCAGCGGTTCGTGTCCTTCGGTGGTATCCACCACTTCACCATTTGCTAGTCGCAATGTGTAGTCGATGGATACGACTTTGTCATTCTCAATACGCATTTTGTTCATTCCCTTTCAGTTAAACTTCGCTTGATCTTTAAGTTGTTGGTTAGGCCGGGTTGGCAGAAAAATGCGCAAACAGCAGGGTCCTCACACGTCATGACCAATAGGCGCTTCCAATGACGCTATTATAACTGGTCGCTGTACAGACACCAAATGTAGGGTGGATCGCATGTACAGTGCGCATTATCTGTCTGTTGTCATTTAGGCTGCAACTGGCAATAGACCGATACAGAGCGGTGATCAGAGCCCAAGCGCGGGGATACTGCGGCCGCGTTGGGGAATAGGCCGCGCAGCCAGATGAAGTCGATGCGGTCTCGGGGGTGAATGGCCGGATCTGTAGGCGGATCGCCCAATTGCAGGGCGTGAAAAGGGTCACGAAAACCGGCGGCGGCCACGGCCTGGTAAGTGGGCGAAGTCGGTGTGCTGTTGAAATCGCCGCCCAAAAATGCCGGACTGTTGCTATTGCCGATGAAAGCGAGCGCTCGTTTAATTTGTTGAGAGCGTTCCGGCGGTGTCAGCCCCAACCAAAGTCCGTAGCCGTGTATGGGGAGGTTCTGCCAGCGGAAAACGATCTGGATGATGCCCGTTTGTTCCAGATCACTGGGCAATAGGGTTGTTTGCACGCTTTCGACGGGGTAGCGGCTGAGGATGGCAATGCCGGTGAGCTTTTCCACGGTGGGCAGATAAACGGCGTGCATGCCTAATCTTTTGCTCAGCCAGAGGGCATCATCGACCATGTAGCTGGTAAGCCTGCCGGTATCTACTTCTTGTAGCGTTACCACGTCGGCGCCGCTGGTGGCAATGTCATCGGCGATGGCCGGCAATGCGGCGTGCCAATCGGTGCTGTAACCGTAATGGATGTTATAGGTGGCCAGCTTGAGCATGCCCCGTGACGCCGGCGCGATGACGCGAGGAGGGCGTGCTGCCCACGCTGCGCCAAGACAAAGTAGCGCGATGAGTGCGCCGCCGAGCCATTGCACGACGGGTTGGACAGCAACTAATTTGTGGCGTTTGTTCTCCATGGTGGGTAAGATCAGAAAGACGGCCGCCAACAGATAGATCAAGAGGCCGCTATTTCGGAAAATGGCCAATGTGTAAGGATATGTGAAAGCGAAAGCATTGACAAAATCCAGCAATAGAAAAAACAACAAACCGGCTGCTAATTTGTGACGTGGGCGTACTGGCTTTTCGCAATGGATAGTGTAACGCCAAACGAATAGGGCGCTGAATTGGGCGATCAGAAGCATGAGGCCAGCCAGCCAACCGGTGTAAATATAGCCTATGACTAACGAGGCGATCAAGAGCAGCGAGAGGGTAAAGCGCCGCTCCCGTTGCGATAGGACAGAGCGGATCATCCAACTGTTCACGGCCGGCAGGATAGGCAACAAAGTGGCTAAAAGCAACAAAGGTGCTTGCCAGTTGTACGCTGTTCCTGTCCAACGGGTTGTTGCGTTGGGATAGTCGAGCAGGTTTAGTTCCAGGAAAAGGAATGCGCCCAAGGCAAGTCCGCATTGCCACGAAAGGCCATTGCCACTGCCAAGATGGCGGTGGGCGCGTGTTTGGACCCACCATAAGCTAATGAGCAGCAACGCTGAAATGGATAGGTCACCAAACAGCCAGGTCGGAGCGATGGTTAAGTCCATGCTTTGCCCTGCTACACGAACTATTTGATCTAAAGCGAGGGCGGTCACAAATACGGGGAAAGCTATGCTTTTTTGCCGGGCATAAAGGATCGCAAACAGCCAACTACCGAAGAAAACGACGCTGAGGCTGGCATATAGTCGCCAGGATGGGCTTTCGTTGTGTAAGAGTAAGTGGCTGAAGATCAGCAGCGTACCGATGGTAAATAGAGCGAAGCGGTGGTTGGCGACGCGAATGAGATACGCTGGTAGCAAAAAAGCCAGGAAAGCGGCTATGACGATGTAGAGTGCACGCATTTGGAACGGGCCGGCGAAAAGTGCATCGTACATGACGCCGAAAAGGCGGGCAAAAAGGACGCGAATGCCTTCCAGGTAGAAGAAAAGCAGCAGCGAGAATATGAACCAACGAATGCGGCGCATGGATGTCTCCTCTGAAAATAAAATGGGACGCAGATCAACGCAGGCTGCGCACGCAGATAAAAAACCAGATCAAAAAAACTTGTTTCGTTACGGCGTCACGACCACAATCCCTTTTAGAAGTTCAACTTCTCACAGAAGTTGAACTTCTAATCGACAGCGTTCTCTGCCCGAGCGCACGGGGGTCAAATCCCCGTGCTACGTCGCCAAGAAGCCCCCTGAAAGGGAGCTGGTGTTGAGCAGCCTCTTGGCAGCGGACGCAACCTTGACGTACCCTGCCGCCGTACCGGAATCGAGGCTTTAGCCGGTGTTGACGCTG
>WFQU01000073.1 GCA_015486845.1 Anaerolineae bacterium
CCCTTTTAGAAGTTCAACTTCTGCGAGAAGTTGAACTTCTAATCGACAGCGTTCTCTGCCCGAGCGCACGGGGGTCAAATCCCCGTGTTACGTCGTCAAGCCCCCCCCTGAAAGGGGGCTGGTGTTGAGCAGCCTCTTGGCAGCGGACGCTACCTTGATGTATCCCGCCGCCGTACCGGAATCGAGGCTTTAGCCGGTGGTAGACCCACCAACCCACCTAAAGGCTTGACACCAGCCGCTCCGTTTTCATCCGCTGTGGTGCGCTGCAGACCCATGCCGACTCCTCCGAAATAGCTGTTTTTATCTCTGCGTTCTCCGCGAGCTCTGCGGTAAGAAGACTTTTTTCAGGAAAGCCATTAACCCTTTCTCGACCAGTAACCTCTTGCCAACCTATCTCCTCTCGGGTGGACTGGAAAAATCCAACCCTGAATCTCATCGCATAATACCGCCAGATAAGATATCTTCAGGAAGCAGTCGGGACGAAGCGCTGATCACGTTCATGCTCAACAGCGGCCTGCGGGTGAGCGAAGTAGCCGCCCTCACCCTGGAGGACGTGGAAGTCGGGGAACGCAAAGGCGCGGTGACCGTGCGCTCCGGCAAGGGGACGAAGTCGCGCACAGTGCCTCTGAACGCCGAGACGAGACGGGCGCTGCAAAAGTACTTGGCCCAGCGGGAAGGCGAAACCAAGGATTGGCCGCTCTTCTTAGGCCAGCGCGGCGATCCTCTCGGCGACAACGGGATTCGCTATCTGGTGCGGAAATACGCGCGGCTGGCCGGGCTGGAGCATTGCTCCCCGCACACGTTGCGCCACACTTTCGCCAAGCGGCTGGTGGACGCCGGCGTCAGCCTGGAGAAGGTGGCCGCTCTGCTGGGCTACGAAGATTTGAACACGACCCGCATTTACACCGTGCCGTCGCTGGACGATTTGGCCGGCGCGGTGGAGAGAATCGGCTGATACCATCCATTATGATGCCATCCCCGGGAAAGAAACCGTAGCACATTCGCTGCCTCGTTCTTTCTGTTCCTTGTCCAGTGTCAGCAAAGGAATGTCTAAACCTTTCGCTACCGCCACATACAGCGCATCTGCCCCGCGCAATTTGCACTGTGAAGCGATAGAGGCCCCCTCCAACCCAATTTCGCGCCCAATACTGATCACCTTCAGCATTGGAATCCTCAAGATCAGCGCCACTGCACGTCTGCCCAGTATTTCATCGCCGGTCCGCCTCGCTATGGCGCCGGCAATCTCGGCAAACGCATGGGCAGGGACAACCACAGCTTCCCCTTTGCCCAGGCGATCCGCTAACCACGCCCTACTGGCCTCGTGGTGAACGTCCTGGGGAAGAAACCGGCTTACCCAAACGCTGGCATCCACGACAATCATAGATCGCGCCTTTGCTCACGCACGGCATCTTCCGCCGAAACGCCTTCCGGCCAGCGCCGGCTTATTTCATCGGCCAATCGGTCCATATCCAGCCACACCGACTCCAACACTTTCTCAGCCGTCTCGCCGCTCCTGGTGGGCACGATGCGAGCCACGGGGCGGCCGCGATAGGTTATCACGACCTCTTTGCCATCCTCCCTGACCTCCCGCAGAATTCGCCCTGTCTGTCGTTTGAGTTCTTTTGCTGTAACCACGCTCATATCCTGCCCCCTTTTGTGCTTACTTTACTGAACACATTATATCCTTTGCCTCTAAAAAGTAACAAAAACAGGAGGTAGCGGTATGGTGACAGGGCCGTGTCTCTTTCTGATCGCGCATGCGGTCGACGACACTCACCATATCGCCCTGATTGAGTCGAAAGTGAACACGAGCCCGCTCCAAGGAACGTTGTTGGCTGTATTAGTCAGGTCATGTGTTCCTGAGCAATTGTTATGACCATGTTGTGTAACGTGGTTGTGGCTATCATCAACTTATTGTGCTAAAGTCAAAGCCCCGGACCATCTCCGAAATCGCCGTATCGTCCACCAGTTCCTTCATAAAGATAGTCGCTATGTCTTTCTGTTTGAACTGCTGGGTCATCTGCCAGTTTTCCAGAATTCGCTCCCGATGCACCGTCTCCCGGATTTCCTTTTTGCGCAATAGCGCCACCACCTCACCAAAATCAGGTTTCATGTCTCGCAGAATCAGGTACATGTCGTAAAAATCACGGTAGCGAGCTCTATCACTCATCGCCCGCAGTTTCTCGGCGCAAATTTCTCGCACATCCATCACATTGGCTTTCACATCAAGCCCCCAAACATTATGGTACACACGCCTTCGTGGCGGCAATACCACATTCTGACGGTGGTCGATTTCGACTTTGATGTGATTGGGTTGGGCCAGAATGCCCGAGTACTGGAGCTTCTCCAGCTTGATGGTCGCTGCAGAACTATATTTCTTCTTGACAGTGAAGAAATCGCACGCATCGAATACCTCAGTCACTTCATCCAACGTGATGTCGGTATCCAGAGAAGTAAAATCGAGGTCTTCGGAAAATCTTAGTTGGGGAAGATAGTGGTGATGAAGCGCTGTGCCCCCTTTGAAAACTAATTTCTCCCGTAGCGAGGAATGATCAATCACCCATACTGCCAGCGTTAAGAAATAATCCTTCTCAGCGATCTGTAAAGGATACTTGAGCTTTGTTCGTGAGACCCTTGCAAGCTGTGCCCTGGATATTAAGTCGGTCTTCATGCCGCAATCCCACTCCCCCCCGAAGTTTCAGCCAATAGTCTCTTTCCCTCACCTTCACCCGCGACTTTTACTATCCCTATCATATGCTCGGCCGATCTCTGTTGATTTTCCTCGTCTCTCGCTTTGTCAAGGATGGTACCAAAAATCCGTCTCACTGTTTGATTTGAACGGGCAAGGTAATGGGCTAATCGATCCAAATCGAGTTCATGGTAATAGTTCATCACTTTTTCAGCCACCATGTCCACGGCCCCCGCTGTACGGTGAAACTGGATCATGTCAATGAGCGCTTTCTCCGCAGTGGCCACCCGCACAACCCTGCCGTCAACCCGAACTTCCTCGTAGCCGTAGTAGTACTTGTCCTGCGTCTTGATATAGCGGTAAGTAATACCTTCCAGCACCACAGATTTGTGCTGCGTCAGAGAAAGCGAAATCACTGTGGAGAGGAGTTGGTCATACATGCCATGGTATTGCAAGGCCTGCCCAAATGAGACGTAAGAGTCTTTGACATAGTAGTTGGCAATGAAATAGACGGAAAGTGATGTGCGCCCCAAGTTGCTCAGGTCTGTGATGAAGTATTCCCCCTTTTTCAGCCTCACTAACCAACCATTCCTGACCAGCTGACTCATAATACGCTTCAGGTAGGCGCGTGAATAGTCCCGGCCGAAAACGTTCATAGCCTGGTCAAAGGTGATAATGTCACCATATTTCAAGCTGACCCGGTCGATGATGTGGGCCTGTGCTTGTGTCAGAAGGGATTTACGCATAGATTTCTTTTTCATATTTAGATAGTATCATAATCAGGTTACTATGTCAATATAGATTGTACTGCATCTACACGACTCTGCCGGTGCCATTCTGTTGGTGGCTGTGCCGCAATCATTGATTGGGGTGACTTGTGACAGCAGTTGGCCAAGCTAAATGTCATACGAAAATAGTATTCAACCTCCTGCATCCGATGAGACACCTCTCCGATTTTCAAGATGCGCATGGAAAGTGTCACGCCAATGCAGAAGTCTCGTCCAAATGTATGCCCATCGCAGTCGGATGGCGTGATATCTGCTAAGCCTCGCGTCCGGGATAATCAATCCCCGTCCCACTGAAAAACGCTCTTAAAGATTCCCGTTCTCCAGGAAGATCCCGATGCTCTAAATAGCTGATTTTCATGGACGCGTTCAATATCATTTTCTGTTGACTTGTGTGGATGAGCTCTTTGCCACCGTGCCTGAGATGATCAACGAAGACAACCACATACGCGTTATTCGTGAGTTTCACAGAACTTTGATAGGTGATGGATTCAATATGCGCCGCTGCCCAGTCGCCGCTGCTCTTATATGACGCAATAATCTCGTCAGCCCCCTGCAAAATTGTAGAGCCGATTTGATAAATACACTCAGTGGCCAGGAAACGCTTTGCAATGACATAGTCTTCGCGATCCAGGGCTAACGCGAAATACCGTATGACAGACAGTCCTGTCTCGTCAATGAGCATGTGACCTCCGTGCTTCACACATTATTCCATCCGGCGGGGCAGAGGTTCACCCTTTCGCTGGTTCTTGATGCGCGCACTGTCCAGGATATCCGCCAATCGGCCCGAATGGGTGATGCCGCCGTGTTACTTTTTCCACTCATTGAGCCAGCGCACTTGGCCGGGCCAGTCCGAAGCGTCGGTTTGGGATAGCATGTTGTCCACCGCGGCAATCAGGCTCGGCAGCGTCCACGCCTGCTGATGTGCCAGGATGATGCCGCCATGCCCGGGATATTGCCGGGCCAGCTGCATGAAATCGCCGATATTGAAGGTCAGGATGCAGCGTCCTCGGGCTGTCGCTTGTAGCAGTTGCTGTTCATCAGTGGCATCCAACGGCATCCACTCGCAAGGCGTGCGCGTCACATCATGCCCGCGTTCCCGTAATACTTTTTGGAGGGTGCGGTATGATACATCGGCGTCCAGGTGCAGCCGGGGCTTAACCATGGGCTTCGTGGACTAAGCGTTCTTCCCGGTCCAAATCGGCATCGATCTCGGCTCGGTGCGCAGCGTAAAAAGCTAACGCTTCCGCTATTTGCCGCTGCGGCAAACCATATTCGTCGGCGATCTGTGCAGGCGACATGCCCCATTTTTCATGGGCAATAGCCACAGCCTGCACACGCAAGCCCGTGCTGCGCAGCACCGGGGTCGGCACTCCGCTGGCTCCGCGCCGATAGGTAATCTGGGGAAACGCCGGGTCGTCAAGTTGCTGGCTGAGCGCACCGACTTTTTCGGCGGTGGCCCACAAGATGAACTGGTTGAGGGAAACGCCCTGTCTTTTCGCCCAGATTTCGGCTTCTTGCTTCAGTTGTTGGGGGAGATTCAAAGGATAACGTCCCATTTTTACCTCGCAAATAAACAAAGACATCTTATACGACATCATATAATACACCGGAGGAATTGTCAAGCCTGCCAGACAGGCGTCTTTTAGCGTAACGCGTGCATGCTGGCTTTCAAGGAAAAGGCTTTCTTGACGCAGGGCTCCCGGAGAGCACAGAGAAAAACGGATAGCCTGGTCGTATCAAAGGTATTTCCTTAAGGACTCAGACCTCTTCCCTTGTGCGATGAATCTTGACTTGACGTCAGCCGGGGCATGTGTATAATACAAAAGAGAACATTTATTCTCTTTTGCGGCGTTTTTACCATCTTTTATGCACATGGGCATGCCGGCGCTGGCGCTGACGGATCACGACGCAGTTTACGGCGTTGTGTCTTTCGTCAATGCCGCCCGTGAACACGGCCTGCAGTTGATTCGGGCCGGCGCTGCAAGCCCGGGGGATCGAAACGGCCGCCCAAGTCCGGCAAAAACGGAACGGTGCTTCAGTGTGCGTGGCCGGCCTGGTGGTTGTGCACCAGGCACCGCCCACGGCCAAAGGACACCACTTTCTGACCCTGGAGGACGAGACCGGGTTGTGCTTGATGTCATCGTCCGCCCCCGGCTGTATGCCCGGCAGCGGTCCCGGCTTGATCGGGCGACACTTCTGATCGCGCGAGGCATCTTGCAGCGCAACGGTACGCGGTTGAGTGTGTTGGTGAAACGGTTTGCCGCTGTTGGCGGAAGGTTCAGCGACGCTGTTGGCCTGTGCTCGCGTCAGAAGTGATCTACGTATAGATTTCCTTTTCGTATCGGGTTAGTATCATATTCGGGCTATTATGTCGATACAATATACACGAATTCTCGGAGAGAAGTTGTCTCACATGTTATAGGCATACAGAGGCTTGAAACGGGTGCCAGGACTGGGAAAATAGACACTGTCATTGCGAGTCAAGCAACAGCATGACTCTCTTTTTGGTAAAACAATCTCGTGCCTGGCTGGAAGGAGATTGCTTTGTCGCTTCGCTCCTCGCAACGACCTTCCATCACACTTTTGAAATGAGCTGGCAAACGCCGGCGTCAGCCTGGAGAAGGTGGCGGCTCTGCTCGGCCACGAAGACTTGAACACGACCCGGATTTACACTGTGCCGTCACTTGACGATTTGGCCGGTGCGGTGGAGAGAATCGGGTAGGCGTGGCATCTTGTCGCCTCTGCAGCAGTAACGCCGAGGCGCGTTCAGTTCGGTCTTCCGTAATCCTCTGCTGGCCCAGGCGTTCTACTTTGCGGGTCTCATCGAGCGATGGGGAAAAGGTCTTACTCAGGAAGGGTATCACTGGTCGCGGAGTCCGTTATGTGCTAAAGGGCTCAGAATGGACTCAGAAACGGCTCAAAAAGGGAGCGAAATTACCTGGTTTGACATACAGACGTATGCCATAGGAAACCAACGATATGACCAGGATACACAATAGAGGTGAACACCCATCCTCCTGCCGGCGCAGGTTTGGATATCACGCTAATACGGCGATACGTGACGTTGCGCTTGCAGCACCATGACCGGTCCTCTTTGCTGGCGGGAAAACTCCACGCCATCCTACAACGACCCTACCTGAAAGGCCGTGATCTCTATGACCTGCTCTGGTTCCTGAGTGATCCCACCTGGCCACCGCCTAACTTCACTATGCTGAACAATGCGTTGGAACAATCAGGCTGACGTGCAAATTGACACAGGCTTCATGCATTTCACTCAGTTTGGTACAACACATAGCTCGCTTGAGCCTATTGGATTGTCTTTTTGGGTTTGATATCGTATACTTTTCTCAAAGGTATTCACTCATTCTATCGGTTTTTGGCTGTATGCAAATATGTTAGCAAGATATAGAAGGCCAATGGCCAGTAGGCGATTGCCTTTTGGTGGCGATAGCACAGAAAAGCGGCTTGCATGAATGTCGTGAGATTATGGGGATGTTATGCCTACTATTAAGCGTATCGGCTCGTATAGGTTTTTCTTCTATGCCGGTGACCGATCTGAACCTCCGCATGTTCACGTTGAACGGGAAGAGCAGGTGGCCAAGTTCTGGCTAAATCCTGTACGTCTGCAATCCAGTGGCCGCTTTCGCCCACATGAGATACGGTCTATCCAACGATTAGTGAAAAAATACGGACAAGAATTCCTGGAGGCATGGTATGAATACTTTGGTGATTGAACGCCAGGCTCGGGCGCAATCGGTAAGAGTAAGCGAAGAAGAACTGATTGTGGAACTGGAGGATGGGCGTACTATCAGTGTGCCTCTAATCTGGTTTCCGCGGTTGTTTTATGGGACGCCCGAGGAGCGGGCCAATTGGCGCTTTATCGGAAACGGCGAGGGAATCCACTGGCCGGACCTGGATGAAGATATTGAAATTGCCCATTTACTGGCCGGCATTCCGTCCAAAGAAAGCCAGCGCTCCTTACAGCGGTGGTTACAGGGACGTCAGGTACGGTGAGCTATCTACGAAGAGAGCTCGGCCTGACAGAACGTCCAAGGGATGAATTTCGCCTGCGCTGTATGATCCAGTCACCGCAAATTTCGACGCCGAGCCACAAGGATGCTGAGAAAAAGCAATTTCCAATTGATTGTACAGCTCCAGCCTCGTTTACGAGGTTTCTGGTAACGTAGCACGGAGATTTGATCTCTGTATGCTTCCATTAAGATGGTTTTTACAAACTGTTGCCTTAAGAGTAATGATCAGGCGTGATGAGGGAATAGAGGTTGGGCAAATAATCTTATGTGGAAACAGATAATTTGGGGTTCCCATGATTCCAATGAATTGGAGGGCCCTTTTCGTCGAGGTAAAAACGAGAGGGATTAGGTAAGGTACACGGATTTGCCGCGGAAGCGCGCCGAGTAGGCTACGCCGTATTGTGCTAACTCTTTACGGTTGAACTCGTCGATGATGCGCTCGAGTTCGGCGCGTACTTCCATCGGAATGGCCAGTTTACGTGACATGCCAAAAAACCCTGGTGGGATAGACGTTCAACTTCTTGCAGAAGTTGAACGTCTAGTCGTCAAACGCCTGACTAATCGACCAGCAGATGGCTGATCGTATCGTACCCGAAAGTTCCTTCCTCTACGAACGCGGCGTATTCACTTCGGGAGGCAAATTGCTCCAAGATAATGTCCGGTTTGGGCAGAGCCCCATTCCGTAGCCCAATATACTCTCGATAACTCGAAAACACCCATTCTTCAGGCCTCGCCACGAGTCCCGCATCTACCGGGTTGCGGTGGATATAACGCGAGAGCTAGAGCAAATAGCCATTGCTTGTCAGATGTTTGCCTTTGAAACGTCCTTGAAACAATGCCCCTACTCTGTTTTGCGCTTTGTTGATAGCCTTGGTGTACGATGTGCTGAAAGGCTGCATGACCGCGTGGCTGAAGTCGTCACAGTTCACCCGCACCAGCAAGTGGTAATGGTTCAGCATGAGGCAATAAGCGATAATGTCGGCGCGGTCTGGGGTAAAGTATTTGCGCAAGCGATGCAAGAAAAAAGCCAGTTGCGCTCTTCAAAGAATATGGGCCCCCGTTCTCATAGAAGTTCAACTTCTTGAAGAAGTTGAACTTCTTTTGACACGGGTGAACTCGTCGATGATGCACTCGACTTCGGTGCGTACTTCGATCGGAATGGCCGGTTTACGTGACATGCCAAAAAACCCTGGTGGGATAGACGTTCAACTTCAAATACGTTTGGGTCAGCAGCGTCATAGCTAAATGCCACCAGCAGCCTTTCGACCAACCGCACGGTGGACTTGGCGCTCTGGTTGGCCTCAATCCACAGCTCTGTGCCGGGAATGCGCTCCGGGTTGATCATGCCGTCGAGGCTGGGGGCGATGTACTGACGCTTGCGGCCTTTGAGGGTAACAGCGGTAGATGCAAAATCATTGCCATGTTTGTCAGCCAACACAGAGGCAACCGTGAGTAGCACCTCCTTCCACGTGCTCACTGCGTAGCTCTTGCCAAAGAGTTGTAACGCAACAGGCTTGTGGCCGGCAATGCTTTTGCCAACGACAGGCTGCTCTCCCGCAGGCTCGGCTATAGGCAGTGCCGGTGCAGCACCGTCCAACAACTCGCCCCACCATTCCTCATCCAAGCTCATGACTTGAAGCATTTTCTCCACTACGCCCACCCGATGCCGGATCAGCAATTCAATCAGCTCTTTGCCGTTAATCAGCCCGATGTGCGTTTTGTTGGCCGCCGCAGCTTCACGACGGGCACCGGCTGTGAAATCACTGGTGGTGATGATAATACCGTGTTGGTTGACCTCCAGCGAACCGCGCAGTTGTGTTACTACGGGCGCGCCCACATTGTGCTGCCAGCGTTTGACTTGTACGGCTGCATTCACTTCGGTTAATCCGGCGGCCCGATAGACGCCCATCACATCAATACCACCATCATTGCTGCGACGAGTAACAGTTACGGTGTTCTCGTCAAAGCCCATCTGGATCAGAAGTTCGCCGATAAGAGCCTCAAAGCGGTCGGGCGGCATGGCATGTAGTTGCTTTTTCAGCCGGCCACGAGTGGCGCGATTGATTTTCTGCACTTCGGCATCGATGCCTTGGGGTTGTTGCTCGGCTAAGCCGAAAATGCCGCGGCCCACACGCACAAAAAGCGAACTTTCTTGCTTGGTATTGGTATAGAGCCGGGAGCCCATGGTGGCCTCGGGCGTGAGGCCCGCGGGCTGGATCAGCCCCTGCGCCAGCGCCTGCTCGGTGATCTCCCGGTAGTGCAGGGGCCCGTCAGCTTGTTTGAGGATTTGATAGGCAGCGTCGAGGAATGTCATGTCTCAGTATCTCCAATCTTCATGCGCTAAAGGCGCTCGGTTCAATTCGTCCCGGTAAAGTCGCCACTGGGGCATGAACTGATCCATGTAAGCCCTGAAACGATCATTGTGCAGGCGTTCCAGAAGGTGTACCATCTCGTGCACAAGGACGTATTCCAGGCATTGCGGCGGTTTCTTCACCAGTTCTAAATTGAGCCAGACGCGCCGTGCCTGAATGTTGCATGATCCCCAGCGGGTTTTCATGCGCCTTACCCCCCACTCAGCCACCTGGACACCGATGACCGGCTCCCATTTGGCGATGAGGGACGGTATCTGCGCCTTCAGCCGGGCCCGATACCAGGCGTATAGCACGGCTTCCCGCTTGTCCCGATCGCTGCCGGGGCGCACCCTCAGCTCTAAGGTCCGATTGTTCAGAATGCGCACTCGGGGCGGAACGTTCTCCTCCACAACGCTGAGCAGGTAGCGCTTGCCCAGATAATAGTGGCTTTCACCGCTAACCATCTCCCGTTGCGACTGGCGGGCCTGGGCACTGAATTTCTGCTGTTGGCGGCGAATCCAGCCCAACTTATTAATGACAGCCAGGCGGATGGCATCATCGCCTACGAACTCAGGCGCGGACACCCGTACTCGGCCATGAGGTGGATACACCGCCAGGTGCAGGTGCTTGATGGGCTTGCGCTGCACTTCCACGGACAAGCCTTGTACATCCATGACGAAACGCTCAGTAATCATGCTGCTCCACCACAATGTCATAGATCTGGTTGACCGCCTGGATGATGGCCTGTTTCTGTGAGACAGCGTATTCCGGCGAGGGGTCGCGCACCCTTTTGTTGGGCATGCCTTCTGAGCGGAGCACCTGCGCAATGGCACCTTTGACCTTGCGCTCCTTGATCAAATTGCCCCTCCAACCATCTTCTCGGGCGAGATTGATGGCCGTATCCAGTTTCAAGGCCAGGTTCATGTCTTGGCCAAGGTTGTCATATAATGCCCGTTGTGCCGCCGTCTTCAGTTCCGCTGCATAACGACCTGAAGTCTCTGGGTGTTTTACCTGCTTCGCCAAGTTCCGCAGCCGCTTCATGTACGCTCGGTAGGCCAGGGATTGGGCTTTGCGCTGGGCAATGAG
>WFQU01000074.1 GCA_015486845.1 Anaerolineae bacterium
GGGGGCTGGTGTTGAGCAGCCTCTTGGCAGTGGACGCAACCTTGACGTAGCCCGCCACGGCACCGGAGTGGAGGCTTTAGCCGGTGTTAACGCTGCCAAGCCGCCTAAAGGCTTGACGCCAGTCGTAAATTTTCATCCGCTGTGGTGTGCCGTAGGCTCATGATAACTCCCTTGAAAATGGAACGCTGATCAACGCTGATACGCGCTGATTTCAAATACATTAGGCCAGCAATACGAAAATTCCTATTATTAAACCCGATTCATATCTTGTCAAGAGATTTTCAGCCGGTGGCTGTTAGCTAAAACGAACTACCACCGCAATAGCCAGCCGCACCCATGCCCGGGGCTGAAAGCCGCCGGGCTACGTCAAGTCTAAGCCCGCTGAAGCGGGCTGCCTCACCATAGAGCTCCCTTCCAGGGGGCTTTCTCACTCTGTAGCACGGAGCTTTGAGCTCCGTGCAGGTTCACAATAACAAGATAATAGCACGCCTGGAGATTTTCATCAACCTTATAGGTGCTCGCGAGACTGGCTCTTTTGGATGGTATCGGTGTATAATTTTGAAGGAGTCGGCATGGGACTTCAGCCTGCCTGTGCGGGCACGCAGACAGGCACACCACAGCGGATGAAAATCTTTTGACAAGATTGGGGCTGGCAGGTTTGAGGAGTCATGCTACGGGGATAGGCATGGCGTTAGTTGATGACGATTGATGGCCCCAGCGACTAAAAGTCACGGCCACGTTTGCAAAATCGTCCTACGGCAATTAGCATGCAACCTGCGCAGGCAGGTTTCGCAGTTGTGGCAGCGATTTCTAATCGCCGGGCGAAGCAGACTGCGTTGATCGGCGTTCTATTTTTCGGAGGAAGGGGTAGCAGAGGGCATTGCCCTCGGCTACCCTCCAGAGAAGTTTATTTTCAGGGAGGGGCGGCATGGGCCTGCGGCCTGCCTGTGCGGGCACGCAGACAGGCACACCACAATAGCTGAAAATAAGATCAGTGCGCATCAGCGTTTATGAGCCTGACTCCACCCTAATATCTCGCACGCTCTGTTGTCGAAGCTCCCTTGGAAAGGAAGAAAACCATTATGCGCGTTCGTTTATTGGCTTATACCCAACTAAATCCCGATGAAACCACGCTACCGGAACCGTTCGCGGCCGGGCAGGGTACCCCACAGGAAAATCTCATCGAATATGCCGGCCGAATTTGTTATCGCTCCCTGGCTCGCATGGGACACAGCGATACTTTCATTACGGCTCGAGTGCAAGAAGGCCATGAAGACATCATCGAGCACATCAGCGTAACCTTCCTCGTCGAGGGCATTTCCCGCACTTGCTCGCACCAACTGGTGCGTCACCGTTTAGCCAGCTATTCTCAAGAAAGCCAACGTTACGTCTCGTTGGACAAAGGGGGGTGGAAGCCAATCTTGCCGCCGGATATTGCCGACAATGAAGAGGCGGCAGCGATTTTGGCCGAGGCGTGGGAAGATTTGCAGGCGGCTTACGGCAAATTGCGCCAATTGGGGATCAAAAAAGAGGATGCACGCTTCTTACTGCCCAATGCGACCGAGACTCGGCTGGTGTTGAGCATGAATCTCCGTTCTTTACGCCACTTTTTCCATTTGCGTTGTGATGTCGCGGCGCAATGGGAAATCCGGAACATGGCTCGAGAGATGCTGCGGCTGGTTTATCCGCTGGCGCCCAATGTTTTCCAAGATATTTATGACGCTTGTTTCACCAGAGAAACATCCTGACCCGTAGGACGGCCCGGCACCGAACAGTTCAACGCCAAGCGGCACATTCCGTTGTAAACGAGACAACAGCCCTGACGGCTCTGTCTGGCCGCTGTTCGATACGCAGGTCGGTGATATTAATACGCCTTTCGAGGCTATCTACCGCCCACCCGCCGACGTATGCGTCCACGCGTTCTGCCGTCGATAGGACGATAAATTGATCGTACAGCTCGCCTTGCTCGGCACTGAAGCCCAATAACGTCTCAATCCAGTTATCTAATTGCCCGGCCAACGAGCTGCCCAGCTGCAGCGTCACCCGCCGGACGATGCGTTTGGCGCCGTGCGGTTGATGCAAGAAACTGTACAGCGTCGTGGCTATTTCCCGGAATAAATCCACACGGGTTTCCCCTTCTATCCTGACTACTCGATCAGCGCCATTTGGCAATGTTTCGAAATGTGCTCTTTGGGCCGGCGGAAAGGCAATCTTAGCCAAAGCTGCGGCGCCAGCTATTTTGTCCGTCTCGATTTGGGTCCGCAAAGCGGCGAAATCGGGGAAACGCTGTTCACCCCGCAGCCGCTGGAGGAACGTCAACCGCACTTGTTCCCCGTAAATATCAGCCTGAAAGCCGAAAAGGTGCGTTTCCACGCGGCGCATCTGCCCCGCACCCACTGTGGGGCGCACACCGACATTGGTCACCCCCGGCCACCAGCGGTCGCTGATAAGCGTCCAGGTGGCATAAACGCCATTAGCTGGCAGCAAGCGTTCTGCCGGGCAGGCAACGTTCGCGGTTGGCACACCGATTTCCCGGCCGCGGCCGTCACCGGCGACCACCTTGCCCGCCACGTAGTATGGATAGCCCAACATTTGCGAAACTTTACCCACAGCCCCTGTTTCTGCCAAAGCGCGCCGGATTACGCTGCTGTGCACCTCTTCCCCTGCTAAAACGAACGGCGGTACAACGAAAAGCCGGTAACCAAATTGCTCCCCCAACCGGTGCAAATAAGGAATGTCGCCGATACGCCCTTTTCCCAAAGCAAAATCCGGTCCTACCCACAGTTCACGCATATGCAAATGGTGAGTAAGCCGTTGGATAAATGCTTCTGGCGTAAGCCTGGCGACCTCTAACGAAAATGGTATAGAGATTGCCAGTTGAACGCCTAATGTCTCTAACAGACTTAGCCGTTCTGCCACGGAGGTCAAATAGAAAAGCGGGCGATCAGGATGCAGCACTTTTTGCGGATGCGGGTGAAACGTCACGACCGCCGGCACCAAATTCTGACGCTCGGCGCTCGCGACCATGCGCCGGATCAATTGGCGATGGCCGACATGGACGCCGTCGAAATTGCCGATAGTGATGGCCGTTTCCCGGCGGAAGTTGGTATTAGGTAATTTATTGATTAATTCCATGCGCAAAAACTCCAAATCAGAAGATTTTACTCGGCGTGGCGCTCAGCGCCATTACGCCATCTCCGTGAAGACATTGGCCACCTGCCAGGCTTTTTTAGACGTTTTCCACGCTAGCAGGGCCAACAGAATTCCGTCGTGATACACGCGCAGCCAAGGCCTGGGCGGCACGCTTTCCTGCCAGGCAAAAGGTACCTGCCCGTGGCAGATCAATCGCGCTTCCGGGGCTGTTGCTTCCAGCCTAGGCAGTTGGGCGATGGCTACATCCAGGGGTTGCAGAAAGCGTTGCCAGGAAGTCGCGCCTTCCAGATTGGCTAATGTTACCGCATCTTGGCGATGGAAAGCACCCACAGCTTCCCTACTTAGCTCGATCAAGTGGGCACCACAGCCAATAGTGGCGCCTAAATCGTGGGCCAGGCTGCGGATGTAAGTGCCGGCCGAACAGCGCACGGTCACAGTTAAATCGGGGGAATGCCATTGCAGCAGATTGATTGTGTAGATCGTGATTCGCCGGGGTGGGCGTTCTACCACACGACCCGCGCGTGCCAGCTTGTACAAAGGTTGGCCGTTCCTTTTCAGTGCCGAATACATGGGCGGCACCTGGTCAATGTTGCCCTGGAAACGGTCAAGCATTGCCGCGATCTGGGCTTTATGCAGTGGCGGAACAGTTTGACGGGCCACCACCCGGCCATCAGCGTCGTAGGTATCTGTTTCCACGCCGAGTCGGATTGTAGCCTGGTATAGTTTTGGCATTGCTTGCAGGAAGCGAACAACGCGCGTTGCTTGCCCCAAACAGAGCAACAAAACGCCTGTGGCCAGGGGGTCCAAGGTGCCGGCGTGTCCAATCCGCTTTTGGCCGCTCAACCAGCGCACACGTTGTACGACGTCGTGGGAGGTCAACCCCCCAGGCTTGTCGATATTAAGTATGCCGTTGATCATTCCCATCCGGCGTTGCCTTTAAGGGCGCAGTTCAGAGTTAGCCGCCAATTGTTGTTGCAATGTTTCATGGAGCGCCGCAATGACTTTTTCGGTTGCTGACTCTAAGGGGCCGACAATGGTGCATCCGGCTGCTTGCGGATGGCCGCCACCGCCGAGGGCAAAAGCCACATTGGCGATGTTCACGCCGGGCACAGAGCGCATACTGATCTCCACTTTCCCCTCCGCTGTTTCCGTGAAGACCACTCCAATATAAGCTTTATTCACCGCGGTCAAAAAGCTGACTAAGCCGCCATCATGCTGGTTCTTAAGACCAGTGTGTTCGCGCATCGAACGTGTTACCGTTGTCCAGATAACCCCGTTTTTGATTTGCACGCGTGGCAGAGCCTCCGCCCAGAGCCGGACTTGAGGCAACGTGTAATGGTTGAGAACGCGCTCGGTGATTTCGCTGAACGGCGCGCCGGCGTTGGTAAGGGCCGCCACGACGCACAAGGTGCGCCCCGTCACATTACTAGTGCGCAATCCCCGGGTGTCGGTCAACATGCCAGTCAAGATGCACGTGGCTATATCCACTGTCAACGATACTTGCATGGCCAAGGCCAAGTCAAAAATAAGCTCTGCCGCCGAAGAAGCAGTCGGCTCGACCCAATCTACAGTGCCGAAATGGACATTAGTGATATGGTGATCGATAACGAATAGCGGCAACTGTTTTGGCGCCAAGTCTTGCAATGGCTTGCCTAATCGTTCCGGATCGCTGGCATCGACAGAGATGATCAAGTCGAAAGGGCCAGTTGCTTTCTGTCGTGCGGCATGGAAGCCGGGCAAAAAATGGAAGGGCGCGGGCAAAGGATCTTGGCACAGGACGACAGGTTCCTTGTTCAATTCCCAGAGTAAGGCCGATAGGCCCAAAGCACTGCCAGCAGCATCCCCATCTGGCGAGATGTGCGTGATAATGGCAATACGCTGGGCATTACGGATTAGTTCAATCCCTTTAGCCGGCGGGATTCTTGGTTCCAGGGTTTTCATGATTTGTTTCTTGTTCCTCTTCCTCATGGATTTTTTGCAAAAGCGCGTCGATACGACGGGCCTTCTTTTCTATCACATCTTCGTGAAAATGCAACTCAGGGACGTAGCGTAACATCAAACGTAGCGCCAATTCACGGCGCAAGAAACTTTGAGCGTGTTCGAGGCCGGCCAATACCTCCGGAACAGTGCGCTCTGAATCGTCTAAGTAGAATACCTTTGCACTGCGTAAATCCGGGCTGACCTCGACAGCCGTGATGGTAATGGTGGCCAACCTCGGATCGCTAGCCTCCAGCGTTATTAACGAGCTTAGTTCTTCGAAGAGCAACTCAGCATAACGCTTTTGTCGTATGGTTGTCATGATCAATACCTCCCGCGGCGTGATTAACGCACGCGCACTTTCTCTATGCCTTCGATGATATCGCCGGTTTGCAAATCAGGCACACCTTCAACACCAATACCGCATTCGAAGCCCGCCTTCACTTTAGTTACATCTTCAGTGAACCGTTTCAGCGAGCTAATGCGACCTGTGCCGACTTCTTGGCCCTGCCGGTAGACTTTGGCGATGCTGTTTCTCTGCATGTAGCCTTCTAAGACATAGCTACCAGCAATGCTTCCCACCTTGCGAATGTGAAACATCTCTTTTACTTCTGCTTTGCCGATAGGTCGTTCCTCGTAAATCGGCTCCAACATCCCTTTTAGCGCTCGTTCCACATCATCCACCAACGTGTAAATCACGTCATAACGGCGAATATCAATGCCATTAGCCTCGGCTAATTTCGCGGCTGCCGGGTCGACACTGACACGAAAGGCGATAATGATCGCTTTGGATGCTATGGCCAATAGAACATCCGATTCAGTCACATTACCTACCGCTTTGTGCAGCACTTTCAAATGGACTTCTTCCGCAGGAATCTGTTCTAATGAGGAAATGATGGGTTCTAAGGAACCTTGAACGTCTGCTCTGACGACGAGATTCAACGTTTTGATTTTGCCCTGTTGCACCTGGTCAAAGATTTGATCCAACGTCAACGTGGGTGTTGTTTGAGTCTTGGTCGCTTGGGTTTCTGCTTTGCGTTTTTGTACTATGGATCGGGCCAGCCGCTCGTCGGGAACGACCTGGAAGATCTCTCCGGCTTCCGGAACTTCGGAGAAGCCTAAAATAGAGACAGGCAGAGCCGGCAAGGCTTCTTTGATAGGTTTGCCTTTATCGTTGAACATGGCCCGGACGCGTCCCCACTTATTGCCGATAACGATGCTGTCTCCTGTATGTAGCGTGCCGTTCTGTACTAATAAGGTGATCGTAACACCGCGGCTACGGTCCAGCCGCCCTTCGATGACAGTACCGACGCATTGGCCCTCAGGATTGGCTTTGATACCAATAATCTCGACGACCAAGAGGATGTTTTCCAACAGATCTTCCACACCCTTGCCCTGTTTGGCCGACATAGGCACAATAATTTGGTCACCGCCCCATTCTTCCGGCACGAAGCCAAGGTCGGAAAGCTGTTGTTTGACCCGTTCGACATTGGCATTGGGCTTGTCGATCTTGTTTAAAGCCACGACCATGGGCACTTGGGCGGCTTTAATGTGGTTAATCGCTTCTATCGTTTGGGGCATGATGCCGTCATCCGCCGCTACGACGAGAACGGCAATATCGGTCGCCTGTGCGCCGCGAGCTCGCATAGCCGTGAAAGCTTCGTGGCCAGGGGTATCCAAAAAGGTGATACGTGCGCCATTGGCTAATGTGACTTGATATGCGCCCATGTGCTGCGTGATGCCACCGGATTCCCCCGATGCGACATGGGTTCGACGGATGGCGTCCAGCAACGTAGTTTTGCCGTGATCGACATGGCCAAGCACGGCCACGACAGGCGGGCGGATTTGCAGATTTTCTTCTTTCTCGGTTTCCAGAATACGTTGCCGTAGTGTCTTTTGGGTATCCTGTTTTTCTTCCTCGTTCTCCAAAATATCCGGCTTTTCTTCCTCAACCTCGAATCCCATTTCTTCGGCGACGATGCTGGCTGTATCGAAATCCAGAGATTGGTTGATATTAGCCATGACCCCCAATGCCATCAGTTTTTTGATGACGTCGATGGGGCTGTGGTGCATTAATTCTGCTAAATCACGAACTGTGAGAAAAGGCGGCAAAAGTAATTTTGTGTCGACAGGGGAAGGGGGAGCGCTTGTTTCTGGTTTTGGCTTGTTTGGTGTGCGTTTGGATGCCGTGCTATTGTTCGTTTGTCGTGATCTTGATTTCCGCCTGTTCGTGTTAGCTCGCGATCGTTGCCGGGCTATCTTGGCGTATTTGTTAGCGTCCGGGAAACGCTCGTTCTGATTTTTATTTTTCTGCTTCATTTTATTGTTCCTTCCCCTAAAAATAACTGACGCAAAGGCGCAAACGCGCAAATCGTCAAAAAATCGGTCTTGTCATGGCGAAGAGCCTTAACGACAACAGCGTGACCCTCTTCTGGTCAAGTAATCTTTCTAAGCGACATTAGAGATTGCTTTGCTTGCCATGACAAGTTAAGTCATTGTATTGTGTAATACGTATCACGTCTATTTCCATTCGCTGTGCGCTGAAAACTCACCTTAGTTTCCGTGACTTCTTTTTCGATCTTAGTTCGATGCGGTGAACGTTTCCATAACTGCAAATAAAACGCACCGCTCATGTCATTATTGAACTAAATGCCAAGCGGTGCGCAAGAAAAACGCTTTCCAATCAGTTTGTTAAGGTCGCAAGGTTTATCTATCAAACGTTCATGTTTACGTCCACTGAACCTTGTTCCTCTATTGCTGCTGATTTTTCCGATAATGCTTGCGCATACGCCGCTATCATGGCTTTTTCCGCGGGCGTCAAAGCCACTCGTAACGCCCGTTGTAATTTCGGTACGACAATATCTAATTGCCAGCAAGCTGGATCGGGGCACAAATAAGCACCCCGACCATTCATTTTCCCCGTGGGATCAATGCGTACCCCCGCAGGTGTCCGGACAATCCGTATGAGCTCACGCTTGGGCCGGACTTTCCGGCAAACGATACAGGTGCGTTCTGGCTGGCGTTTTTGTCGTCCCATGGTATTTGTGTCGTTCCTGTTCAGCCTCTCTAATCCTGGTTATGTATTATTAAAGCGCTTATTGGCGCAGGTTGGTTGCCTGCTGACCCAACAATCTAATAATCTGGGTTCCACTCTTTGTGAGAACGACGTTTCTTTCCCTTCTTCTTACGCTTCGTTCCTTGTTCCTTCGGCTCTGGCTCATCTGTTTCTTCGAAAAATACAGGAGCATTCTCCGGAACATCAATATCCCAGAGCGACTTAGTTGGTTGTGCTTCTGTTGTTTCTTCAGGTTTAGAAGTATCTGCTTGTTCTGTCTGTTCCTCGATGGTTGCTGGTGCCTCTTCAGCCGGGCTCTCGTCTTCCATACTGGCCGAGATTAGATCGAAATTGGTTGGTTCTTCTGAATTGACTGCCTTTTGCGCTTCTTGCCACCGCATTTTGTTTGCTTTCGAGTCACCTAGGGAGACACCTAAAAGCGGATTGTCGGCTTCTGCGGGAAGACCTTGTTGCAATAACGCGGTGGCCTGGCTGAGCAAGTCACTTCCCGCTTTTTTGCTGGCGTAGTCCATGCGCATTTGATGCCGGGTTGCTGCGTTTAATCCCTCTTCTTCTGCTGTGGCTTCACTCTTGATATCCACGCGCCATCCGGTCAAGCGTGCTGCTAAACGAGCATTCTGTCCTGCTTTGCCAATCGCCAAAGAGAGTTGATCGTTGGGCACAATAACCGTAGCATTTCTCTCGTTTTCCTTTTCTTCCAAAATGACATCGACAACTTTAGCCGGGTTCAACGCGTTGGCAATGTATTTGTGAGGATCATTGTTCCACTCGACAATGTCAATTTTCTCGCCGTTCAGCTCGTTGACCACGTTTTGAATGCGCACGCCGCGCATGCCGACGCAAGACCCCACGGGGTCTATTTTTGGTTGCAAAGCGACCACGGCGACCTTCGACCGACTGCCGGGCTCGCGAGCGATAGCTTTGATCTCGATGAAGCCATTGCTAATTTCTGGTACTTCCTGCTCTAACAGCCGACGCAAGAAATCCCGATGGGAGCGTGAAAGTATGATAAGCACCGACTGGCTGGAACTAGTGAGTTCCAGCAAATAGGCTTTGATGTTTTGCCCCTGTCGCAAACGCTCGTGGGGAATCTGCTCTTTAGCCGGCAAAATAGCTTCGCCCCTGCGCAAAAGTACAGTAATCGTGCCACTTTTCCTATCGATACGCTGTACTTTCCCTTGAACGATTTCCCCTTTGTGGTCTTGATACTCGCTTAAGATCAGGCTTTGTTCAGCTTCCCGGATGTGTGATATAATTTTTTGCTTGGCTGCCTGTGCTGCAATGCGGCCAAATCCCACTGGCGTGACATCGACTTTTATCACATCATCGAGAACGGCTTGGGGATTGACGCGTTGCGCCTCGGCCAGAGTAATTTCCTCTTCCGGATTAGTGACTTCTGCGACGACTTTCTTTTCTGCAAAAACGCGCATGGCACCGCTGTCCATATTAATGCTGGCAGAGAGGTTGTGCTGGCCTTTATGACGGCGTTTATAAGCGCTCACCAGCGCATCTTCGACCGCTTCGATGATGACGTGCCTTGGCAAATTGCGTTCTGCAGCCAAGTGATTGATCGCTATGATTAATTCATTTCTCGCCATTCTACGTTCTGCTCTCCTCTTTCCCAGTTATGGCGCTTGCATTTTCGCTGCTATGGCGTATAACACTCGTGGTAACAGCGATTTCACTTCTCATCGAATACCCCTTACAACAAGAAAAGTGGGACAAGCCCCACTTTTCTGCACAGCGCCTAACCTCTTTTGCAGTATAGCATAGATAATGAAGATCATCAAAAACCAATGAGCGGTTTACGCGTAAGGCGGTGCCCACGGCGGCGTGTCGGAGCGTGCCCCGCTTTGTGGAACTATCATCTTTTAAGGTGCCATAGAGGGAAGCTTGTCACGGTCCGGCGCCTGGAAATCGCTGCTACAGTTGTGAAACCAGCCTGTGCAGATTGCCTGCCAATCGCCGTAGAGCGGTTTTGCAGACGTTAGCGTGTCTTATCGTCGTTGGGCTGGTTAGTTAGCTATGTTGGCGCCCTTTGTCAATAGGACGTAGATTGCACACCGATGCCCACAAATAAATCAGAAAAGATCGATGAGAATCGTCGTTTATCTGGGCTATCTGCGTCCTATTGTTAGGAAGGCTAAGTCATCATTCCCTGTCGGCGAAAATTTTTCGGTGTTGGGTGTGTAAGCGCCTGTGTAGATTCTATAACGAGCACAAAACCGAGATAGAGACATTTGGAATCGCTGTCACGATGGGGGGAAGATTGATTCCCCGGCGGGGTTTATGCTATAATGTTAATGCGTGTAAGCGCCATCCCAAAAGAAGGGAGAGTAGACATGATAGAAGTGACCATTAACAGCATTCGAGTTAGTTTGATGTCACAGAATCGTATCGTTGTATTGCAAGAAAAAGGAGCTGAGCGCTATTTACCCATTTGGATAGGTGCTTTTGAGGCAGACGCTATAACCATCCCTTTGCAGAAAATGGAGGTTAGCCGCCCCCTTACTCATGATTTGTTACATAATCTATTAGATCTCTTGGGGGCAATGGTGAAACGTGTCGTGGTTACTGAATTGAAGGATGAGACTTTTTTTGCCGAGATTGTTTTAGATGTGCACGGTAGGGAACTACAAGTGGACGCGCGGCCATCAGATGCCATCGCTTTGGCTGTTCGCACCCAAGCACCAATTTTCGTGGAAGAGGCTGTTTTGGATGAGGCAGCTGTGGTACCGGAAGCGGCTATTTCTCTTTCACCGGAGTCACCGTCAGTGGCTGGAGAGGATGTTGCGACGTCAGAAGAGGACTTGGGTGCTTTTGCTGATTTCATTCAGGGCTTAGACCTAGATTCTTCTTCGTCGACAGAGTGAAGCCGATTTTAGTCTTTCGGCAACAGTGGCATATTCCCGAAGGGGGACAAACAGAGGCACGCGGCCGCGCGCCTCTGTTTGTCCTCTCCCCGAACTTTCGCGCGGGATTCCTGTGTGCTCGGGGACCGTAGACCACAGATTTTCATGCGCAGCACAAGATGAATAGGCGATCATGTCGGGAACGCCCGCCAGCGGCAGGCGACTTGCTTTGGACGTTGCCCGCGCCAGTTGCTGGCACAATGGATTTGAGATCAGCGTTTTACTTTCAAGAGAGCTATTCCGTTGAAAACGAAGTGGCTGGCGTCAAGCCTTTAGGTGGGTTGGTGGGTCTACCACCGGCTAAAGCCTCGATTCCGGTACGGCGGCGGGGTACGTCAAGGTAGCGTCCGCTGCCAAGGGGCTGCTTAACACCAGCCCCCTTTGAGGGGGCTTCTTGGCGA
>WFQU01000075.1 GCA_015486845.1 Anaerolineae bacterium
GATCAACGCTGGCTGCGCACGCAGATAAAAAACAATGGTCAAGAAATTAGTAACAGATTCTCCTCTGAAAATAGAACGCAGATTAACGCTGATGCACGCTGATCTTAATTTTCATCCGCTGTGGTGTGCCGCAGGCTCATGATAACTCCCTTGAAAATAGCTCCCCGGCCCCCAAGAAAGAAAATAAAACAGATTGTCAGCCGCCACCAACTAACGCCATTCCTATCAGTGTAGCATTACTTTGCCTAAGGGCGATGTCTGGTCAAAAGATAATCTCGGCTCCTTTTTCTTTTTCGAGGGCTCTGCCCTCGAGCTCCCGGTAGGGGAACCGTACGGTTCCCCTCCAACCCTTCCGAAAAGCGTTCCCCCGGCTAAGGTGGTAAAACGAATTAAATAGGTCATTTGTTGCTGCTTAGGCAAGCCGGTTGCGCCGGTAATACGAATAATTGCTGTTCTCGGGCCTGGTACACACTAGTGAATATCATCAAACTGGTCCGAACTCGAGCTGCCAACGATATGTCAGAACTGTTTGCCAACAGGATAGCGGCGGACGGCAGCGTGGCGACAGAAAGTGATAGCCCAAAACAAATCGGCCACGACGCAGCCAAGAACCTTTTGCAGGGGGTCTGGGGGGTGAAACGCCCCCAGCGGGGGTTTGGGGGCTGGCCCCCAAGAAAGAAAATAAAATAGATTGTCAGCCGCCACCAACCAACCCAATTCCTATCGCCGTAGCATTGCTTCTCAAGCCTGCCATCCCCAATCTTGTCAAGAGATTTTCATCCGCTGTGGTGCGCCGTAGGCTCATGTTGGCTCCTCTATTTTTCACCTCACCCGAAAGAATCAAGACCGAAAAAGCAACCACCAGATGGCACATATTTACAGTTTATTCAGCTGTGCAACCCGGGTAAACGGCGGTTTCTTTGTCCCGTCGCCCATACTATCCAAGGCAATAATACCATAAGCGAAGGCAACCTCATCTGAGGCTGCCTCGCTATCTGTGAAATGTGGTGGGCTATCCGTTAAAAGTTACCGCCTGGCCCGGGAAAGCTTCCCAGTCCGGGGAAAGAAGAACCACCTCGGTGGCCACGACCCGGATTTAGACGTCCGTCGTGCCGTCCCGGCTGGCCCCTGCCAATGAAACCCCAATGACAGGCTAAGCCTTGACTATCACCGGCACAGTCTTGCCAGGCCGTTTGCACGTCGCTCAAGATGGCATCCGCTTGTGCCTGGGTGATTTTACCATCGTTGACCAAAGTGTTCAAC
The DNA here is from genome assembly GCA_015486845.1 of Anaerolineae bacterium. Taxonomy (GTDB): domain Bacteria; phylum Chloroflexota; class Anaerolineae; order JAADDB01; family JAADDB01; genus WFQU01. Next base: position 1,264 of record WFQU01000075.1, read on the forward strand.
GCTGTTTGCCTGGTATTGACCATGGTTTGCACCAAATCGCTCAGCGTCACACCCTTTTCCTCGGCAATGGCAGCCAAACTTCTGGTACGCATTTCCTTCTGGAAATCTTTCGCTGTCATACCCAAGCTATCGGCAACAGCCTGCCATTCATCTTTCTGCACTAACGGCGTCGCTGATCGCCCCGCACCTTGGTGGAGCAACATATTCTTGACACGATCCTGCATCTGTCCCAAGAGCCAATTCATTTGCTGCGTCGTGATCTGTTTATTGTCTACTTTCTCTTGCAGCTTGGTAGTGGCACCATCGACTACGGCCTGCGTTAATTGATCCAGCGTCACGTTTTTTTCGCCGGCAATGACCAAAATAGACTTACCCGAACGCATTTCTGTGCGCAATTCTTGCACGCTCAGACCCAACTTATCGGCAATAACTTTGAACAGATCACCACTAAGACGCTTAGCGGCCATCGTCGGGGCGCCTCGCCCCCTACCCATGAAAGCGCCGTCTTGCAGAGGTGCGCCCCAAGGCGACACGCCTTGCCGTTGGGCCGGCATAGCTGGTGTAACCGTGGGTGCGTTGGCCGAAGCAATACCGCCCCCGATAATAGTTAGCAAAAGCGCTAACGTGCTAATGGTCAACCAAAGTTTCTTTTTTGACATAGTAACCCCCTTGTCATGAATGATCGTACGTCCCCGTTTACTTGACTGAGAACCATTGTTTTTTTGACGTACACCGATAGCATAGCAAAACTTTGTGGAGAAACAGTGAAGTAATGATGAATTTTCAGCAAGATAGCCAAGAAGCAGAATCCAAGTGCGCAATAATGTTTTCCCCTGAAAATATGTTCTATCAGTTTGACAACATTACTGTTTCAACTCTATAATGTTTCGTGGATTATGATAATGCAAGCTGGCAATGGCCGGCAGTTAGAAACTGCTCCTGCACCGGTGCCACCAACCGACGACGCAGATCGTCATGTGGTTCCAAGCCAATCAGCAGCGACTTCAATCGCCGGTCTTAAGACAAATGACGAGCACGTAGCACCTTAACAGCACTGTGACAGGGTCGTTTTTAAGGGCGTACTTTTTATTAGAGCGTCTTATGCCCAAGGTGGGCTTAGACATAGATGTCGTAAATGGACGCAGTATCAATTCAATGACGAAGGAGATGCATGATGAGTAAGAAACAGAATCCGTTTGCAATGGCGCAGTCTCAATTGGATAGTGCAGCAGAGATATTAGGGCTTGACCCGGCAACCCATGCTTTTTTGCGCAAACCTATGCGTGAATTGCATGTGACGATCCCCGTAAAGATGGATGATGGTAGCGTACACGTGTTCGAAGGCTTCCGCGTCCAATATAATGATGCGTTAGGCCCCACGAAAGGCGGCATTCGCTGGCACCCGGAAGAGACCGTTGACACAGTGCGTGCGTTGGGTGCCTGGATGACCTGGAAGTGTGCGATTGTAGACATTCCTTATGGTGGTGCCAAAGGCGGCATCATCTGCAACCCGAAAGAGCTTTCCATGGGCGAACAAGAGCGTTTAGCCCGCGGCTATATTCGTTCCATCGGGGAGTTCATCGGCCCGGAAAAAGACATTCCGGCCCCGGATGTTTATACCACACCGCAAATTATGGCCTGGATGATGGACGAATTCTCCAAATTGCGCGGCTATAATACGCCGGGCGTGATCACCGGGAAACCGGTGCGCGTAGGCGGTTCATTAGGGCGACATGATGCGACGGCTCGGGGTGGCATGTATATCTTGCGAGAAGCGGCTAAAGTAAAAGGGATCGACCTGAGCAAGGCAACCGTCGCCGTACAGGGGTTCGGCAACGCCGGCCAATATGCGCACGGACTGATCACTGAATTATTCGGCTCCAAAGTAGTCGCCATTAGCGATTCCCGTGGCGGCATTTACAATGCTGATGGGTTAGACTTCGAAGCCTGTGTTGATTTCAAGAAGAAGAACGGCACTGTAGTCGGCTTCCCTGGCGCTAAAGGCATTTCCAACGAAGAACTACTGAAACTGGACGTGGACGTACTGGTTCCAGCAGCTATGGAAGAAGTACTCACGGCTGAGAATGCTGGCGATGTAAAAGCTAAACTCATCCTGGAATTGGCCAATGGCCCCACGACACCGGAAGCGGATGCCATCTTACACAAAAATGGCAACATGGTTTTGCCCGACTTTTTAGCTAACGCCGGCGGTGTTACAGTTTCTTATTTCGAGTGGGTACAAAACATCAACGGCTATTACTGGACCATTGATGTCGTCTATCAACGCTTAGATGAGAAAATGACGCAAGCGTTCCACGATTTCTACGAAACGTACAAGGCCTATAAAGTTGATCCGCGTACGGCGGCTTACTTGGTCTCTGTCAAGCGGGTGGTTGAAGCTATGAAGCTGCGTGGCTGGGTCTAAAACCGATATTTGCATACTGATTAAAAGAGCGAGGAAAACAATGGTGTTTCCCTCGCTCTTTCTTTTTGCATAGATCATCTGGACGTGGTTTAATATATGGAATGAAAGTATTGCGTACTACATAAATACGTTGTTCAGGCCGTGAAATTTCTGTACAACAACTATAAAGACGATGGCAGAGTAAGGCTTTTGGCGCAGCGAAGCTGAGACAGGTAAGACATAAAAGAGTATGTCAAAAATCTTTGCCCCTCTGCGACTTATCGTTAGCATTTTGTCCCTGGTTAGTCCGGGTTAGCTATTCTCCGCGGTATAGCGGAGCTATTTTTTTAGATCGTTCGAAGGAGATCGTTGAAGTTAAAATGACCAAAGAAAATCCGTTCGCTGTAGCACAACACCAGTTAGATGTCGCTGCAGAACTTCTTGGGCTAGATGAAGCAACGCACGAAATACTACGTTGGCCGTTACGCGAATTACACTTTCTAATTCCGGTACACATGGATGACGGTTCGACACATGTCTTCAGGGGATTCCGGGTTCAGCACAATGATGCCCGTGGCCCGGCTAAAGGGGGGATACGTTTTCACCCCAATGAGACCATTGACACAGTGCGTGCTTTAGCCTCCTGGATGACTTGGAAAACGTCCATGTTGGATTTGCCTTTGGGCGGTGCCAAAGGCGGCGTAATTTGCGATCCACGACAGTTATCTCAGGGCGAACTGGAGCGGGTAAGTCGCGGTTTCATCCGCGCCGCAGCGCGTTTTATTGGCGCCCATAAAGATGTACCAGCGCCAGATGTGTTTACCACACCACAGATTATGGCCTGGATGGTAGATGAATACGAAATCATCACGGGGGAGCACGAGCCAAGCGTCATCACCGGCAAGCCGGTAGAAATTGGTGGTTCTTTGGGCAGAGCGGACGCGACGGCCCGCGGTGGAATCATTGCCACACGCGAGGCAGCCGCGCATCTGGGTCTGGACTTAAGTGGCAAGACAGCTATTGTACAAGGATATGGCAATGTCGGTTCTTACACCCATAAACTGGCCACAGAGCTCTTGGGGCTGAAAGTCGTTGCCATTGGTGATATGTACGGTTCCATTTACAACGAAAACGGCTTCGATTCGCAAGCATTGATGAGTTTTGTTCGCCAAAATGGCACCATTGTTGATTTTCCAGAATCAGAACCGTTGGATGAGCCGTTATTGGAGATGGATGTGGATGTAATTTTCCCGGCAGCAACCGAAGGCGTTATCACCGGTGAGAACGCCGATCGCGTCAAAGCCAAAATTGTAGCGGAAATGGCCAATGGTCCAACGCTACCCGAAGCGGATGAGATACTCTTTAACAGAGGCATTTATCTTATTCCCGATATTTTCTGCAATGCTGGCGGTGTCACTGTGAGCTACTTCGAGCAAGTGCAGAATACGTATGGTTATTATTGGAGCGAGGCAGAGGTCAATCAACGCTTAGAAACGAAAATGGTACATGCTTTTCAGGAAATTAGCCAGATGGCCGCTAAAAGGCGTATTCATAACCGTTTAGCAGCATATTTAGTAGCTGTGGAGCGAGTCGTAAAAGCCATGAAGTTGCGCAGTTGGGTCTAAGCGCAACGATTTGTTCGCGTAAAATTAACTAGCAAGGCGCTAGAAACGGTTTACCCGTTTCAGGCGCCTTTTTACATGATATTCCATAAACATATATCAAGACTTGACAGTAGCGTCCGCTACAAAGGGGTTTATCATCACGAGCCACGGTAAGGCCGAGGTAATCTCCCCCAACGCAGCGACGTCGACTGATTTTGAGAAAACCATTTTCGTATTGCTTGCTGGCATAATGTATTTAAGATCAGCGTGCACCAGCGTTGATCAACGTTCTATTTTCAGAGCGTGTTACTTTCAAGAGAGCAAATTTTAGATATCGACTAAGCATAGAAAGGAAGAAACGTATGAGCTGGAAAGAGCGATGGCAGACGTATTTGCCGGCTGTGGAAAGCGCCATGCAAGCGTTATTGCAACCGCGTTTGCCCGGCACGGCGCGGCACTACGCTATGGTAGCTTATCATCTAGGCTGGCGGAACGAACAACTGCAAAAAGCGAACGTTCCAGCCGGCAAGCGGCTACGCCCCCTATTGGCTCTTTTGGTCACTGAAGCAGCCGGCGGGGATTGGCACCAGGTTGTACAGGCTGCAGCGGCGATAGAACTGCTGCACAATCTATCCCTCGTCCACGATGACATCGAGGATAATAGCTTAATGCGCCGCCATCGTCCCACGGTGTGGTCTTTATGGGGCAGGCCACAAGCCATCAATGTTGGCGATAGCATGTTCGCCTTAGTCTACGAAGCGCTTTGGAAATTGCCAGAAAACGGCGTTCCCTTGAAACGAGTCTGGCAAGCTGGACAACTTTTCAACGAAGCCATCCGCCTGCTCACCGAAGGACAATATTTGGACATGCAGTTCGAAAGCGAGGATGAAGTGGACCTGACGGCGTATTTGCAGATGGTCAGCGGCAAAACAGCGGCGTTATTAGATATTTCGGCCGGAACTGGTGCACTATTAGCCGGCTGCGCTCCGGCCTGCTTAGACGCCTATCGCCGCTTCGGATTCAATTTAGGACTTGCTTTTCAGATGGAAGACGACATCCTGGGTATCTGGGGCGATGAAAGTAAAACGGGAAAATCGGCCGCCACGGATATCTTAGAACGCAAAAAGACATTACCCGTGCTTTACGCGTTTGCGCGGCCCGAAGTCGCACCGATGCTGCACGCCATTTATCACCAAACAGAAAAATTGTCCGCAGATCAGGTTCAACAAGTGTTGGCGCTACTCAACCAAGTCGGTGCAAAAGCGTACACGGAAGCAGAGGCCGAACGGTATCATGTGACAGCTATGGCGGCCTTAGACGAAGTGAGGAACGACCGGCCGGCGCAAGCAGATCTACGGGCACTGGCTACAAATCTCGTCGGTCGCCAAGCGTGATGGCAAATGCTTCGCAACAGACGTGGCTTGCTCCGCCACCAGCGCCAACTTTTGTCGACGGTTCAGCTTCTTAATGGCAATTTCCCGGTGCAGGGCACTATTTTTATCCGGCCACACCTCTTGATAGACCAAAACAACCGGGCGGCGACCAGCGGTATAGCGACTGCCCCGGCCAGCGTTGTGCTTAGCCACCCGGGCCTCTAGGTCGTATGTCCACCCCGTATACAACGAACCATCTCGGCACTGTACCATGTAAACATAAGCGAATCGATCACTTAGGCTCATTTCTCTTCCTGAGGGCACCCCAATCGCCTAAAAACAGTTGCTGCAAAGAAAACGCCGACTTGGGAACAGATTCCTGGGCGTTCTCATCCCAACTTCCTTCATCACGGTGTTCCAGCCAGGCCTGGCGCGCCGCATCCATCTCGCTAACCGCTTCCTGCAAAGCTTCTTGATCTTCACTGGCTAAAAGTTGCTGCCAGGCGCCGATCTCCGCCACCACACGGTCCAGCCAAAGGGAAAGATACTGCTTATTCAACGCCCAGGCTGCCAAGACAGCGTCGGCCCTGCCACCAAGAGCGGTGTGTACCTCGAACGAATAGCCGGCTAAACGCTGCCGATCGCGCCAGCCATCGTTGCCAGTATTGACGGAAAGCAGCGCCGCTCCCAGCACTTGGGGCAACTGCTCAGTGGCCGCTATCAACCCATCGTGTTCCACCGCGCTCAAGTAAAACGGTCGGCCGCCAATACCTTTGGCTAATTGGTGAACCAGATCCACTACGCCATCCTTTGTGGTGCTCTCCGGACAAATAGCCAGAGTGTGATTTTGAAACAGGAAAGCAGACGGTTCCGTGTCAGCACTGGTGCTAAGAATAGGGTGCACGCCCACGTAATAGACCTGCTCCGGCAAATATTGCTTAGCCCACTGCTGCACCGGCACTTTCAATGGTGCCGTATCCAGCACCACAGTCCCCGGACGCAGATCATCGGCGATGGCCTGCATCGTGTCAGGGATGGCTGCCAATGGCAGTGCCAAAATGACGAGGTCAGCGTCCCGGCAAGCCTTGGGCAAATTCCAGACCGCTTTATCAATGGCGCCGGCGCTCTGGGCCGCCTTCGCGCGAGAGAATTCCTTGTCATGTCCGCTAATTTTCCCTTGCACTTTAGCCTCTTTCAGGGCTAAGCCAAGGGATGTGCCGATTAAACCGGTGCCGATGATGCTTATTTTCGTGTTTGCCATTTCTATCACCCCTTTGCAAATCCAAATAGAACGCAGATTAACGCAGGCTGCGCACGCAGATAAAAAGACAATGGTCAAAAAACAATCCCGAAGATGCCGTCGTTAGAAAAGCGCAGCACCTTCCCCAGCACCGGAGTCGAGGCTTTAGCCGGTGTTACCGAACGCCGACGCAGGTCGGCGTAATCGCGACCACACCGGTGATCGCTTGACCGCAAGCCCTGGCGGCGTGGCTTTAGCCGACGTCAATCGGACCAAAAAACGAACCTTACAGATCAACCATGAGTCGGTTCAGCCAACTATGCCGCTGATTCGCCGATTCGTTGATTCGTTGATTCTTTTTCTTTGCATCCTGGCATCCCTGGCGTCTTAGCATTGAGATCTTGCTCACTACACAAGAAATCCGCCGGTAAGTGCCCGGTAAGAAACTAATTCGCGTCGTCCACAGCCTGCAAACAGCGCAAAAGCGGTGCAAGACGATCTTTGGGCAAGCGTCGATCCTGGTGCCGGCGGATAATCGTAACCACATCTGCCGGGCAGCCCGCCTTGGCAGCCAGCGCCGCACCGATGGTCGGGTGGTGCCTCTGCACCCAAAAAGCATAACGCCAATGGCCGGGACGGTTAATCGCCAATTTAGCAACGCCACGCGGCCAAAGCAGTTTCCCCAAGACCATCACCGCCCGTTGCCACGGGGCCAGCCGCGCTTTTACTTTACCCACATCGTGCAGCAACGCGGCGAGCAAAAGCGTTTCTTCCGTGTGCCCGGCCCTTCGCAACTGTTGCCAGACTTTCAACGCATGAGCTTGATCGGCCAACTGCTGGCGCAGAAAAAGTGCCCGGCACGGTTCCGACAACATGCGCAGTGCCTCTTTCTTTGTGGCTTCGTCAGCACGAGGAAAAAGCTGCCAAACGAACTGCCGAACCCGGTAAAATGCACGTTGCCAGATCATCAGAGCCAGATCGGTCGTCCCGTTAGCCAAATCATAACGGCAGAAGCCGTCAAGCCGATGAATCGGGCCACCGGGCTGCCGGGGATGAAAAGCAACAAGATAAGCACCAAAGGCCCGTATTGGCGCACCCCTTCCATCGCTCGGGCAGCATCCGCCGAGAGCAAATTTTCCAAAATAGAAAAACCGTCCAAAGGGGGCAACGGTATCAGGTTAAAAACAAAAAGCAGTACATTGAACAACACGAATGCGCTGAGAAAGCTATTCAATCCAGGCACAAAACCGGTATGGGGCACGGTGCTAATCCAACCCATTTTGAGGGGAATCGCCGCTGCGACAGCCAGTAACAGATTCATGGTGGGGCCGGCGGCAGCCACCAGAATGCTGCCCCGACGCCGATCGCCCCGCAAATTAGCCGGCTGCCATTGCACCGGCTTCGCCCAACCCACGTAAACCAAAAAGACCAGCAATGTGCCGATAACATCCAAATGACGGCGCGGGTCCAGCGTGAGACGCCCTTGCCATTTCGGTGTCGGATCACCCAAATGCACCGCCATCCAGGCATGGGCGTATTCGTGCAGCGAGAAGCCAATGACCACCGCCGGCGCCAACAAAATTGCCTGATAAACCAGCGGATAAATCGTCTGAAACAGCGCTAAGAAAAATTTATCCAAGATATTCACGGCGGCTATTTATCGTTTCTTGCGTTTGCGCCGGTTGGATCGCCGGCTGCGCTTGGCAGCCGGCTGCTTGGCCGGCCGGTCAGACTTCTCTCTTTTCGTTCCAACACCCACCACTGCCGGTGTCATAGCAGGTGGCGGCGCCAGCCCTAAATCGCTGAGCATGTGACAATCCTTATACTTCTTGCCGCTACCGCACCAGCACGGGTCGTTGCGGCCCAAACGCGCCTGTTTGTGGATGCTGCCGCTGCGTTGATCCACCGTCGCCTGCTCTTTGGCCAGATGAACAATTTGCTGCACCCGTTGTTGTTCCTGTTCCATCCAGCGGGAATGTTGGGGCAAGTATAGAAAATAGCCCTCCACCACCCGTTGATCGATGTTGTCCAGCATCTCGTTGTACATTTCGAAGGACGCCCGCTTGAATTCTACCAGCGGATCACTTTGCCCCATGGCGCGTAGGCCGATGCCCTCCCGCAATTCATCGACAGCCGTTAAATACTGTTGCCACTCATTATCCAAGGATCGCAAGAGAAACCAGCGGGAAAATTCACGGCGATGTTCTTCCGGAATATCTTCGGCCGCCTGGGCAAAAGCGTGCTGGACGGCTTGTTTAGCGCCTTCATTAGTAGCCTCGACGCCTATTTCGGCTAAAGCGGAACCGGTAACGTAAGCCATGGCAGAATCCAAAATGCGGAAACCTGCTTCCATTGCTTTCGGCGTGTGGGATCGAGCAGCCACCTGTGCGCGTTGCACTTCAGTGCGCACCCAGTCAGCCGCCTCCGGATGCTGGGCCAGCCAATCAGGATCCAATTCGAAGGGGGCTTGAATGTGTGCCCAGAGTTCGTGAAACAATTGCTGCACACTATCGGCCAAAGGCAAAGGACGATCCGGACGCAAGATGCCGTTCATGGCCACCACCGGAGGAAGGATAGGCATAATTTGGAAGAGCGCCCCGCTGAACAACTTCCACGGGACTAAAGCGGCTTCCGCATCCTCGATAAGCTCCGCCAACAATTCTCGAAAAGCTCGTTCGTTTGTGGGAATTTCTTCTGCCGGCATTTCTAACAACGCCGGCAAGTAGACACCCAGTTGCGGACGTACGATGTGCATACTGACCTGATCGGTGGCCGGATTGACGTAATCCTGTAACAGGCGGTTGATTTCACCTCCGACCCAACCGCTGAAGTTAACTAAATACTGATCGGTCAGCCGGTCAATCTCACCGTCGAACAGATCATTAATCTGCCCTTCCAAATTCTCCATGCCGCTACGCAAGATGGTCTGACGGCGTTTGTAAATAGCCTGGCGCTGCCGGTTGACCACGTCATCGTATTCCAGCAAATGCTTGCGGATATCAAAATTATACCCTTCAACTTTCGTCTGGGCGTTATCGATGGCTTTCGTGACGGCGCCGGCGCTCAACGGCGTTTCCTCATCCATGCCAAATCGTTCCATGAGGCTGCTAATGCCGCTGCCGCCAAAACGCCGCATCAAATCATCGTCCAGCGAGACAAAGAAGCGAGACTCGCCCGGATCGCCCTGTCGTCCGGAACGACCGCGCAACTGGTTATCGATACGCCGAGATTCGTGCCGCTCGGTACCCAGCACGAAGAGGCCCCCCAAAGCCACGACCTCTTCATGCTCCTGTTGCTGCTTCTGGCGCAGCCGCATAATGCCGTCGATCAATTTCTCCGCAAAAAGTGGCTCACTGGCCACAACTTCCTGAGCCGCCGCCAATTTATCGCTGAGCACAAAGTTCAAAAGTTGCTGCCGCTTAACATAGTTCGCCTGGTAAACTTCATTAGCCACCGCTTCGACTCGATTTTTTTGATACGCGGTCACTCGCGCTTGCAAATGACCTAAATACCGCTCCGTCTCGCGCAAAATAGCGGACGCCGTAGCTTCCATATCGGCAGGGATGGCCGGCGCTAATAAATCAAAAGCTGCTTTTTCCGCCTGAGATTGGGAAAGGTAAAGCGCTTGCCGCAGAACAGTATCCGGCAACCGGTAGCGCGTCGCAATTTCATGCACAGTGAGGGCAATAGTGTCGCCATTGGCCAACTGTGCCAGCTCCTGATCCACCACTTGCAAACGTTCCACCAATAGCGGCGATAGTTCTTTTTTGTACTTAGCCAGAAATTGCTGTAATTGCTGAGCCGAACCTTTGAAAAGTTGCTCCGCCAGGCGCACCAGCAGTGCTTCGTTGAACAGTTGGTCCTGCAGCCATTCGGCGGCTAAGCTGGAAACGTTGCCGCCCAAGATGATATCGGTGCCGCGGCCGGCCATGTTCGTGGCGATGGTGACGGCGTTCTTGCGGCCGGCCTGCGTGATGATAATTGCTTCTTTTTCGTGATGCTTGGCGTTCAAAATGTTGTGTTCTACCCGTGCTTTTTTCAGCAATGCGGAAAGCTCTTCCGAGGCCTCAATGGAAGTAGTACCGACCAAAATGGGCCGTCCCGTGTCGTGCTGCTGGCGGATTTCGTTGACCACGGCGCGGAATTTTATGTCATGCTTGCCATAAATATAATCCGGATAGTCTACTCTCTTAAAATAGTGCACGTCGGGATTATCAGGGTCCTCGTAAGTAATACGTTCGACCCCGCTCTGTTTCTTTTTGCGTTCGATCAATTCGCCGCGCTGCGCCCGAAATTCCACGTTAGTTGGCAAGACGAAGACATCATCATCGTAAACTTTCTGGAACTCTTCTTCTTCAGTTTTGGCCGTACCGGTCATACCGGATAATTTCTCGTACATACGGAAGTAGTTCTGGATGCTAACGGTGGCGATGGTAATATTCTCGCTCTGGATAGGTACCCCTTCTTTAGCCTCGATAGCCTGGTGTAATCCTTCGGAATAGCGCCGGCCGGGCATGATGCGGCCGGTGAATTCGTCCACCAACAAAACTTCCCGATTGACTACCACATAATCGTGATCTCGCTCGAAGAGGTATTGCGCTTTGAGCGCGTTATCTAAATACGCGGTGAGATTGCTGTACTGCGGGTCGTAAATACTTTCGTCCTCGCTCAAGCCGACCATGCGCTCCACTTTTTCAATGCCACGATCGGTCAGCCAAATACTGCGTTGCTTGATATCAACGACGAAATCACCATCCGGCTCTTCTTCGTCTGGGCCGCCACTGCTCGGCTCCAGCTTACGCACCACCCGGGCAAAGCGTTCATAGTTTTCCGTGTCTGGCTGATCGCCTAACCCAGAAATGATCAGCGGCGTGCGCGCTTCGTCGATCAAGACGTTATCCACTTCGTCAATAATGGCGAAATGATGCCCCCGCTGCACTAAATGGCGCGGTTCGTAAACGGTGTGATCCCGTAAATAATCAAAACCGAATTCGCTACTGGTGCCATAGGTGATATCTGCCTGGTACGACTCAGCCCGATCAGAAGGGCGCCAGTGTACTAAACGTTCATCCGCCTGATGCGAGCCGGGATCGACATACTCGCGGTCATAAACCGCCGAGAATTGGGGGCCAATGACGCCGACGCCGAGGCCTAACAGGTCAAAAATAGGCCCCATCCAACCGCCGTCACGTCGGGTCAGATAGTCATTAACGGTAACTAAATGCACGCCGCGGCCAGTGAGCGCATTCAAATAGAGCGGCAAAGTGGACACCAAAGTCTTGCCCTCACCAGTTTTCATTTCCAAGATGTTACCGTGGTGCAAAATGATGCCCCCCAAAAGCTGGACATCAAAATGACGCAGACCTATGGTGCGCCGGGACGCTTCCCGGACCATGGCAAATGCTTCCGGCAGAATCTCGTCCAAATACGCATCTTCCGCATCCTGCAGCGCGTTTTCTTCCGCTTCGATCTCTTCGCTCAGCTTCGTGCGATAAAAGCTTTCCGTTTCGGCAGCCAAAGTCGCTTGCAGTTCAGCAATCTTTTCTCGGTGCGGTTGCGTCACTTCCTGTAACGCTTGTTGAAAAGCGCGGGTGCGCTGGCTGAACGCTTCATCCGGCCAGGCCATCACTCCTTTTTCTTGCTGGTTTATGTCCTCTACAACCGGCAACAAGCGGCGAATTTCTTTCTCGCTGGGATCACCGGATATCTTTCTCAGTACATTTTTGATCATTGTTCTCTTTTGCTCCTTATACGACTGAACCCACATTATACTATAAATCGATGGTTTGCCCATATCGCAGCTCATGGCGGCAACAGTGCCAAATGTGTCGAGCCCATGGATATAGCCTGATTCTTGTACAGATAACGAACAAACGGGAATATTTTAGTTCCATAGTCACCGCTCAATCCTGGTCCAGTAAAACACTAATATACGCAGAGGCCCGGGAATTAATCAGAGAAGACCAGCGAAACTCAGCGTTTATCTACGTCATCCGCGTCCTATAATGGGGATGGCTTCGTCGTCACATGCGTGTTAAAGCGGGAGTTGTTGAGCCTAATGCGTTAAACTTTACGCAATCGGATAGCTTATTCTATAATAGGCCCAATAAAAATGATCATTGGACTCTAATTTATGAGTCTCCCAAAAAGGTAATGAACTACAGAGATCGCTAAGAATGCTGAGAAAAAAACAAAGATTCCAAGGACACAATCCTATTGCAGCCCTATTATTCCCCGCTCTGCGCGCTTTGCGTTCCCGATGATAAAGGTTTTTTGTAAAGCCATTTATAGGAAAAGGGTAACGACTTTATGCAAAAGGTAGTACGGGACAACTTGCCGGTACGGCAGGCGACGGATTCCTATCTTATTCCTCCCGCTCCTTTAGCACCGATTCCCCGCTTTCGGTTTTGGACCTGGTTGCGGGCGTGGCGAATCAGCGGCCGCCAGTATTTGCGGCAGAGGCAGACGATGGGGGGCTTTACCCGCCTTTCGTGGCACATTGGGGTGCTTGTCGCCATCGTCCTCATGATTGCGCTACAGCATGTACGCATTCCCTCATTTGCCAATACAGTCGCAGCTTTTCATACCCAATCGGCGACTGTGATCCAACAAAATAGCATGTCTGGCAATGAAGCTGCGTTGTGGTACCACGTTGTTCCTGGTTCGCCGGTAGAAGGTTTGAGACGAGAGAATAGCACCCATACGATCATTCCGGAGCGCCCCCGCGAACATGTGGTCACCTATATCGTTCAACCTGGCGATACCATCACCGGAATTGCCGCTAAATTCCACCTCAAAGAGCAGACTATAGAATGGGCGAATGGCTTAGAGCTAAATCCTGATATCGTCATAAGCGGCGCCGAGCTGATTATTCCACCTGTGGACGGCATTGTGCATGTGGCGGAAGAAGGGGATACGATCACTAAAATTGCGCACAAGTACAAGGTCAAGCCTGAAACGATTGTCCATTACAAGCCAAACAAACTTTATGATGTGCATGCACTCTTACGTCCACATCAGACGATCATTGTTCCCGGAGGTATCAAGCCATATGTTGTACCGTTTGTGCACAGTTATGTAGGGCCAGCGCTCGCCGGCGCAGCCCACGGCACGGGGCAATTTGTTTGGCCGGCTACAGGCCGTCTCACAGCCCTTTTCGACCAGATCGTTTGCAGTCCTATGTTAGGTTGCGTCCATCATAGTGGTATTGACATCGCCAATATAACGGGCACTTTCATCAAAGCCGCCGACTCCGGGCACGTGGTCTGGGAAGGCTATCGCAGAGATGGTTACGGCAGACTAATCATCATTAACCACGGCAACGGTTTCTCCACGTATTATGCTCACCTGCATGTCATCTTGGTACGCAGAGGACAATTAGTAGGGCGTGGACAGCTTATCGGCAGAATGGGACGATCTGGCAATACCACGGGCGCACATTTACACTTTGAAATCAGGTTCAACAACATCGTCCGCAATCCATTGAACTATCTGCCCATGGAAGGATTAGCGAGGCAACCTTTTCCCCCGGCTACATCAAATGCTGTATCCGAAAAAAGATGGACCAAAAAAGAGGTTGAGAACCTTGTAAAGAGCAGCCAAGGAACACTTCCTTCTAGTAGACAATCATGCGTGTATTGGGCCATAAAAAGGCGAGCGAAACTTGGGGCACAAAGATTGCCGACCATAGGAATATACTCCTCTGACCTGGGCGCTCATAGCTACATTCAAATCTTCAAAGGTTTAGTTATCCATATCACTACGAATGATGTTTCAGGCATAGGGCTAAATATTCCCGGGCTACAGCCTGGCGCTGCAATTGTTTGGAACAAAGGCCATTCTGACCTGGGTAGAGAAGGATACACTTTCGGGCATATCGCGATTGTTGAGGTTGTACAACCGGATGGTGTTTGGGTAAGCCAGGCCAATTGGCCTGGGCGGCCTGTGATGTTCATTCCCAAAAAGAAACTGAGCGGCCTCTATTTAATTCCACCAACTGCGACACCTGTCCCGAAAACATAATTAGTTGGGTTCATGATTTTCCTAACCTGGACGAGCCGGAACCAAAAAACTCAACGCAGAGACGCCAAGAGGCAAACCCGCCAAGATTTTTTTGATTCTCTTGTTGCTCGTCTTCTCCATTTTATACCGTCGCTCTTGCCAAACCTATCATTTCTGATTTCCCGTTCCTTTTTCTTGCCCAATTCACCGAATCGTGTTATTCATTTTATATAGGAATTCACGGAGCCTTGTAGTTCTATGAAAACAGGTAAAACGAATATCATGCAATACGCTGAGGTTGTCGTCAATCTTCCACTATCAGGACAAATCGCGGGGGATCGACGCACATATCATTATCACATCCCCGCCGAACTGGCCGGGCAAATACAACCGGGACACGTTGTCATTGTGCCTTTTGGCCGGCACACCGTCCAAGGCGTCGTCCTGGCCCTCAGTGAAACCAGTCCAGTGCCGGAAACAAAGCCGCTGCAAGGCGTAGCCTGGCCGGAACCGTTGCTTTCAGAGCGACAATTATCCTTGGCGCGCTGGCTCAGCGAGACCTATTTAGCGCCATTAGCTATTATCCTTTGGCACCTGCTACCGCCGGGCATTGGTCATCGGGCGCGGCTATCGCTCTCATTGGTCGAGAATATTGCCCCGCCGCCGCGACTGACCCCAGAACAACAACGTTTGTGGCAATTGTTGGCCAAAAAGCCGCAATTGCTGCACAAATTGCCCAAAGCACTGGCCGCTCCAGCCGTCTGGCAGCCGTTGCTGGAACGCAAAGTGATCCGCCGCGCCTTGGACGTTCCCCGGCAAGCCCCACGCCTGCCCCACGATTTGCAAGTGACCCTGGCCACCGATCCCGATCAAATCGCTTACACGCTATTACACTTAGGCCGCCCCAGTAAACAAGCAGATATTTTAGTCTATCTGTTGACCACAGCAGATCCGCTGCCCAGTGTTCAACAAGTGCAAGAGGCCGTTATTTGCGGTCATGGCCCTTTACAAGCGCTGGCTAATAAAGGGTGGATCAGCATCGAAAAGGCGCAGCAACTCTATCTTTCACCGCTGAACCGTATCGCGTTAACCCGGCATGCCGACGCGCTGCCCGCTCAAGCTGCCAAACAAGCCGCTATCTTACGCCTTCTAGCAGCAGACCCACGCCCCAAACCAGCAGAAGCATTTTACAAGGCCGGCGGATCTGCCAGCGCGTTACGCACGCTGAAACGTCGGGGCGTGCTGCTCAACTATCGAGAGCCAGCCCATGTTCTACGCCATTTAGACGCCGATGCATGTGTGGAAGCCATTATCGCCCTGCGCGGTAGTGACAAGTATCGCCGCGTTTTGAACGCGCTGCTGGGAGCCGGCGAACCGGCTTGGATTGGCTGGCTTTACGCCGAAACCGGTGCCAATCGGCAAATCCTGAACACACTGGAAGCGGCCGGCCTGCTGAAATATGTAGTCAGACGCCGTTATCGGAATCCATTGGCGGATCGAGTCATGGCGGTTGAGCCATTCCCAGCCTTGCTGCCAGGACAACAAAAAGCGTGGCAAGCAATCAAAGCTGCGTTGCAAGAACGAACCGTTCACACCCCTAAACGTCTATTGCTACACGGCGTGACCGGCAGCGGCAAAACAGAATTGTACCTGCGGGCCACGCAATTGGTCTTGCAACAAAACGGCCAAGCGCTGATCCTCGTGCCGGAGATCGGCATGGCCGTGCAGACAGTGCAACGATTCGCTAAGCGCTTTCCGGGCCAGGTTTACCTTTGGCACGGACAGCTTTCTGCCGGAGAACGGCTCGATCTCTGGCTGCGCAACCAGCAAAGTGATGCGCCCATCATCGTGGGCACCCGGTCCGCCCTCTTCTTGCCCTGGCCCCATTTGCAACTCATCGTCTTAGACGAAGAACAGGACACGGCTTACAAAAACAAAATGGCACCACGCTACCACGCTCGCGCCGTCGCCGAACAGTTAGCCGCTTCGGCAAACGCCGTGTTGCTCAGTGGCACCGCTTCGCCGGATGTGACCACCTTTTTCCGGGCCGGGCAAGGAGATTACCAGTTGCTCACCTTGCCAGAGCGGGTCATCGTTGCCGGTGACGGCAAAGCGCCGGTACGTACTACCCGACAATTACCACCGATTACCGTCGTCGACATGCGAAAAGAGCTACAAGCGGGCAACCGTTCTATGTTCAGCCGAGCGCTTCAGCAAGGCATCGCCAAAGTGCTGGCCGCCGGGGAACAAGCCATCTTGCTCCTCAATCGGCGCGGCGCCGCAACATTTGTCATGTGCCGGGATTGCGGTCACGTGCTCAAATGCGATGAATGCGACATACCGCTATCTTTCCATCCCGACGCAACCAAACCGGGCGGGGGTGAGCTAATTTGCCATTATTGCGGTCGCCATTATCCCGTCCCAGAACATTGTCCTGTTTGTGGCAGCCCGCGCATCCGCTATTTCGGCGGCGGCACCCAGCGCGTTGAGGAAGAAGTGCGGCACATGTGGCCACAAGCGCGCTCATTGCGCTTAGATCGCGATAGCACACGCCGCAAAGGCGCTTATTGGCGCATCTTGGAGCAATTTCAGGCGCGGCAGGCGGATATTCTGGTCGGCACGCAAATGGTCAGCAAAGGGTTGGACATGCCTTTTGTGACATTCGTCGGCGTCGTCAGCGCCGATACAACGCTCTTTCTGCCCGATTTTAGCGCCGCTGAGCGTACTTTCCAGCTCTTGCTGCAAGTTGCAGGCCGGACAGGACGCAGTGACCGAGGCGGGCAAGTCGTCATTCAGAGCTACCAGCCGGATTTGTATCCCATCCAGACAGCCAGCCGACATGATTTCAGCGCTTTTTACCAGCAGGAATTGCGCTGGCGGCGGCGCAGTGGCTATCCGCCTTTCAATCGGCTTTTGGCGCTCACTTATCTGCATCCACAAGAACAAGAAGCAGAACGGGAAGCGCACACATTGGCTCAGAAATTGCAACGCCGCCTGCGCTTTCAATCGGAACCGTACCAGATGATCGGGCCGGCGCCGGCATTTTTTAGCCGGTTAGGAGGCAACTATCGCTGGCAAATCGTGCTCCGCGGTCACAATCCGGCCTCATTGCTGCGCAATATACCCTTGACGCGAGGCTGGCGCGTGGATGTCGATCCGGTTTCACTACTCTAAACCGCTCAGCCCAGAGACTATAAGTCATGACAATGTTTGCGAAATCGCCCTGCGGTGTTCAGCATTCAACCTGCGCAGGTAGATTTGGCCACTACTGCAGCAACCCCTAATTGCCAAACGTTGCCCCTTTTCACTCTGATACTTCCAGAGGTATGGCTACCCAAAATGCCAACTTTTGGGGAAAACCGACAATTATGGTAACCTTGTGGGCGAATGGAGAATGTGCAATCAAACAAAAGTTGTTTTTTTGCAAGCAACATTCTCGGAAAGGCAGGTTAGCGTTATGGATTTAGGCTTACAAGGGAAAGTCGCGTGCGTTGCGGCCTCCAGCCGGGGGCTAGGACGCGCCGTAGCAGAACGGCTCTCCACCGAGGGCGCGCGTGTGGCTATTTGTTCACGAAACGAATCAGATCTCCATCGCGTTGCGGCGGAGATGCGTGCGGCTCACGGCAACGTAGTACTGCCGGTGCGGGCGGATATGCGGAGCAAAGCGGATATTGACCACTTTATCAATGCTGCCGTGGAGGCGTGGGGGCGTTTGGACATTTTGGTAACCAACGCTGGCGGACCGCCCTCAGGGCCGTACGCCGCTTTCGACGACCAAGCATGGCTGGATGCATTGAACCTGAACTTCATGAGCACGGTGCGCTTAGCTTATGCCGCTATTCCGCATTTGCGGGCGACCGGCGGCGGCCGTATCATTGCTATGACCTCCATTTCTGCTCTGCAGCCGCTGGATAATCTCATTTTGTCCAACGGCGCCCGAGCCGGCGTACACGGCTTCATCAAGTCGCTGGCCAACGAATTGGCCGCCGACAAAATATTAGTCAATGCAGTCTGCCCCGGCCCCATCCTCACCGACCGGATGCAAAACCTTTTCGCCGCGGCCATGGAACAACGGAACGCGACAATGGCAGAAGTGCAACGTGTCTGGACGGAACAGGTCCCATTAGGCCGGCTGGGCGCGCCGGAAGAATTAGCCAATGTAGTCGCTTTCCTGGCATCGGAACGGGCCAGCTACCTGACCGGTGTCTTCATTCCTATTGATGGAGGTATGCGCAAAGGTTTATGAAGAACAAGATAGCAACAAGCAATAAGCTACAAAAAGAATTGGACACAGCTATCCGAATTATCCGCCAGGCCGGGCGATTGATTCAACCGTTTTACCAGCAGGACACGGCGGATGAGCAATTTGGCTTAGCCTGGAAAGGCGTGAACGATCCGGTCACCGCGGCGGACAAAACAGCCAACGCATACATCGTCTCGGAATTAGCCGCGGCTTTCCCCGAAGACGGCATCTTGGCCGAAGAATCGGTGGACAACGCGGCTCGGCTGGAGAAGAGACGGCTCTGGTGCGTCGATCCGTTGGACGGCACCAAAGAATTTATCGCCCACAACGGCGAATTTTGCGTAATGATCGGTTTAGCCATCGACGGCGAAGCACAATTGGGCGTGCTTTACCAACCGGTGGAAGAGCGACTTTATTACGGCATCGTTGACGTCGGTGCTTGGAAAGAGGAAGCGGACGGGCTGCACCCGCTACACGTTTCAGAAATCAGTACGGCGCCGGAAATGACCGCCGTCTTTAGCCGGTCCCACCGCGCCGCCATCACCACGACCATCATGGAAAAGCTTGGCGTGCACAAAGAAACAATTTCCGGCAGCGTTGGCCTGAAGGTCGTGCTGCTTGCAGAGCGCAAAGCAGATCTTTATGTCCACCCAGCGCCGGGCACGAAAGAATGGGATACCTGTGCGCCAGAGGCGGTTTTGCGGGCGGCCGGCGGTACGATGACCGACATGTGGGGCCGGCCCATGCGCTACAACAAAGCGGATCCGTACAATTACGGCGGCATTTTGGCCAGCAACGGCCAGGTGCACCGTCGGCTAGTCTCGTTAGCCCAAGAAGTGCTGAACGAAGCAGGCATGCGTCGGGACATCGGCTTCCGTCCGCCGAAACGAGGTTAAAACATGCGCTTCTCCTGGTCACTGGAAGAGTTGGCACAATGGCGTTGGCCGCACAACTGGCTCAGTAACCGTCGTGCCGACAACCGGCCGCCACAAAATATCTCAGCCATCGATTTCAGCAATGAATCGGTGCGGGCTGTTTCGCTCCACGAGGTGCACCAATGGGAACAGCGTTGGCAACGGCTGCTTTTCCGCACGCTCTTGCCGCCACATATATTGACAGCGTTGGAAATCAATCCATTGACGCTTTGTACGCCCATGGGGCATCACGCGTTGAAAGTCTTTTGGTCGACGGAAGGCAACGCCTGCCGGCTGGTGGTGCGGCACCGGCCAGACGCCAAAGACCCGCTCATCGAGATGGAAATGAACGACACACCGTTCAATTATATCTTGGTGGCCTGGCTGAACATCAACGATCTCTCAGCGTCCCGCTTTGATGTGGATAAAGGGCCAGACGGGAAACCGAACTGGCATGGCAGCGGCCAGCGCAATATCCCGGCCGAAATCGCTGCCCTGAAGGCAGGATTGGCCCCAGGCCAAGTGCGGCGGGGATTGCGGCTTTTGGGCCGGTTGCTCAGCCGCTTGGAAACTTTCATGACCGTGCTCAACCAGGAAGCGTTCGTAGCTGAGCCGTTAACTTATCACAATGCTATTTTGCTGGAACGCGCCGGCTTTGCTTACGTACAAGGCAGGCAAAAGATGGGACGGATTCAGGCCGGTTTCCAGCCGGGTGGAGATCTCTACGAGCGCCTGGATGGCAGCACGCCTTTCCGACGCCGGGAGATGGCCCATAGTATCCGCGGACGCAGTTGGGCTATCCATGACGGGATTCTTGGCACACCGTGGGACGGCGTCAAAATGGTCAAGCGGGTAGGGCAACAAGCCGGTGAAAATAGTGCGCCGGATGTTCCTTGGTGACTCGGGCGCTTGCATGGTGAACGGAGATACGAGGCCGGCTGGGTCAAGTTATTAGACACAGTAAAAAGATTTTTGATGACTCAGCCATTCCAACAATAGGACGCAGGTGACGCAGATAACCGCTGATTTTTGCTGATCTCTTCTGATTTATCTGTAGGCACCTGTGCAATATTCAGCATAATCACCGTTTTATTCGACCAGAGATGAGTAGTTACAAAGACTACTGGTGCCTTACCAGTGAAATTCTTGTACAAGAGACAAAGATTTGACGCAGAGACGCAAGAGACGCAGAGGGAAAAATATTTGACGCCAAGCCGCAAAATAGGGTAAGGACGCAATAACAAACTTATTAGGACTTACGCAGTTGAACGTCAAAGTCCACAAAGTGTCATCGCGAGGCGGTCAAAGAGTGCTAAAGCGAACCCCCACACCGCCTTGGAGATTGCTTCGCCCCCCTACGGGAGCTCGCAATGACATTTGCCTGGCTGAACTGCGTAACGCCTACTTATAATAGCCTTTGATGCTGACACAATTTGCAGACTTTGCCTTAATTTCAATCTCTGCGCCCCAGCGGCTCGGTGTCGAGCTTTTTTATTCTGGCTTGTCCAGGTTTGGAGGATAATCGTGGAAAAAATTCGCATCGGTGTTATCGGTGGTAGTGGTATTTACGATTTAGATGCCCTGCAAGAACGACAAAAACTACAACTGCAAACGCCATTTGGCGATCCATCCGATGCCTATATCATCGGCAAACTCGACGGCGTGTCGGTGGCATTCTTAGCCCGACATGGCCAGGGTCATGTCATCGCCCCGGCGGCATTGAACAGCCGGGCCAATATCTGGGGCTTCAAGCAGTTGGGCGTTGAATATCTCATCTCGCTGAGCGCTTGCGGCAGCTTGCGAGAGGATATTCACCCCGGCGATATCGTTATCCCCGACCAGATATTCGACCGCACCCACGGCCGGCCACTAACTTTCTTTGGTGACGGCATCGTCGTGCACATTAGCCTGGCGGAACCGTTCTGCCCCTATTTGAGCGGCATGCTGTATCAGGCCGTAGCTGCAACCGGACATCGGGTGCACAAAGGCGGCAATTTCGTCGTCATCCAGGGGCCGCGCTTCAGCACCAAAGTGGAAAGCAAGGTCTTCCGGCAGTGGGGGATGGATATTATTGGCATGACCGCCATTCCCGAAGCCAACCTGGCCCGGGAAGCGGAAATGAGCTATGCTGCCATCGCCCATGTCACCGATTATGATGTCTGGCACGAGACTGAAGAGCCGGTAACGGTGGAAATGGTGGTCCAAACGTTGTTGCGCAACGCAGAAGTAGCCAAGCAAGCAGTGATCAACGCCGTGGCGCTGTTGGCGGACGCGCCGCCATCGCCGCAAAATGACGCCTTGCGCGACGCCATCATCACAGATCCTGCGCACATCCCTGCTGCATCGCGCCAGAAATTAGCCTTGCTGCTAAATAAATATCTGCCGCCAGCCTAACAGCGCCGGGTCCAGCAGCGCAAAGATTTTGGAGCAAGCCACAACCAACAGCTATTGACGCCCCATCCTAATGCCAGTGGCCAAAAATCAAATCTTATGGCTCAGATACATCGCACATGCTGCCCCATCGACGCGATTCCGGTTGCTATCTACATGACAACGCGCTGACAGGCGTACAACCGCTCATCGGACACCGTTAGGTACAAGGTTGCCCGGCAATACATTTCTCGCCGGGCAACAAAGTAACCATTGCCGGTTCTACCCGGCGTAGATATTGACATATTCCTGGTGAATTACCTGATCCGATCGGATGTGTAGCATCCGCAACAAATGACTGATGAGCCCGGCTTTGCGCAAAGCGTCCTCCCGAGACCAGGTACGGCTTTTAATTTCTACGTAACTATTACTATCCGGCTTACTCATTTTGTCCAGATTGATGACGAACTCTTCGCCTTCGTAGCGGATGTGAAAACGCCGCCGCCATTTAATCACTTCCTGCTCGCTGGCCGGCTGGAAATATTCCCGGTAAAAGCGCAGGGAGTGATTAGCCGGGGATGTATAGCGAGAACGCGAGAGAATCACCGAGTTTTCGTACACCCGTTCGTGTGTCGGCCCGATGAGCGTCAGCGTGTACTGCGGTTGGACGGCCAAATGCACCCCCGGCAAACCTTCTTGGGCCTCGCTTTGCAGCACATTATCTTCCCGATAGCGGATAAAACCTTTTTGGACATCGGCAAAACGGAAATAGGTATCATATTGTTGGCGGATATTCTGCCGCAGCAGTTCTAATTGGTCGCCGGTGATCAGTTTTTCTACCGCGTCTAAATCGTCTACTTTGGCCTTGATCTGCACTTCAAAAGACTCGTTTTGCTGCAGGCCGCCGATGGCAATCAGCTTATCCAACAAATTAGCTTCTCGATTAGTCAGGAAGAGGCCGATCCGCTCAGCAAACCCCGCTGCCTTGGCCTTCACATCCGATTCGTCGATAGTTAATAATTGCTTCGCTGCCAACAATTGCTGGCCATTAACCCAGACATCGGTGACATCCTCAGCATGGGCAGCGTACACCAGATGGGCGTAGACATTCTCCGGATCTAAGCCAACATAGCTTGGTACGGTATGAGGGCTATCCAGGCTAATAGCAATCAAATCAGCTCGTTTTCCCGGCTCCAGCGACCCGATTTCGTGATCTAAGTGAATCGCCTGCGCTCCCTCAATGGTCGCCATGGCAAAAGCTTCTTTGGCCGGCAACGCTGTCGGATCCCCGCTGCTCCCTTTGGGCAGAAAAGCGGCCAACCGCATTTCCTCAAACATGTCTAAATCGTTATTGCTGGCCGTGCCATCGGTGCCAATTCCAACTGGAATATGTCGGCTACGCATCTCCGCCACCGGGGCAATCCCACTGGCCAATTTTAGATTACTACTGGGATTATGGGCAACCCCCACCGGCAACTGGGCAACATTGTAAATCTCGCTTTCTTCGATATGCACGCAATGGGCAGCAATAGTTTTGGCCTGGAAAAGCCCCAACGAATTCATGTAGGCTAACGGCGCCATATTATGCAAACGGTAGCTTTCTTGGACCTCCTGGGCTGTTTCAGAAAGATGAATATGCAACGGCACATCGAACTCCACAGCTAAGTCGCGCGATTTAGTCAGAATGTCATCCGTGCACGTGTACGGCGCATGGGGAGCAATAGTCGGCGTGATCAATTCGTGCCCTTTCCACGTCTGGATGAACTGGCGTGCATATTGCAACGTTTCGTCGTAACTAGCCGCATCCGGCGATGGGAATTTCAGGATAGTCTGACCCAAAATCGCGCGCATGCCTGCTTCCACCGTGGCTTTAGCCACCGCATCTTCGAAATAATACATGTCCACAAAAGTGGTCGTGCCGCCCCGGATCATTTCAGCGCAAGCTAGTAGCGTGCCCCAATGACAGAAATCCGGATCGACAAATTCTCGTTCCACCGGCATCATGTAGCCCAACAGCCAAACGTCTAAACGTAAGTCATTGGCCAACCCCCGCAATAGCGTCATTGGTGCGTGGGTGTGGGCATTAACCAGACCGGGCGTGACTATTTTCCCCCTGGCATCGAAAATCGTTTCGGCCCGGTACATTTTTCCGACAGTCTCAGCCGGTCCAACAGCGATAATATTACTATCCCGAATGGCCACAGCGCCATCAGGATAAATGTGTCGTTCCGCATCCATGGTCACAACGGTGCCATGCTCGATAATTATATCCACTCGTTTCATAGCTTGCTATCCTTTCTTCTCTGAAAATAAAATCTCTCCCCTGGCTTGCCGCCCAAAGGAGCGGTAAGCCTTCCCCTCCTCGACACGGGGAGGGGGAAAAACTAAGCACAGCTTAGAGGAGGGGTCACCCCTAAATATAGCTAATGCAACGCCTTTAAATCAGTCGTGTCATTGCGAGCGAAGCAACAGTGTGACCCTCTTTTTGGTCAAGCAATCTCCAACGCCAGTGAGGAAGATTGCCACGGCCCTGCCGGGTCTCGCAATGACAAACTCTCTGAAAATAAGTTGACGCAGCGGCGTAAAGGCGCAGAGCGTCTAAAAAATCAGGTCTCTTTTAAGAAGTTCAACTTCTGCGAGAAGTTGAACTTCTAATCGACAGCGTTCTCTGCTCGAGCGCACGGGGGTCAAATCCCCGTGCTACGTAAAATAATAAGCCCCTTGGCAGCGGATGCTACCTTGACGTACCCCGCCGCCGTACCGGAATCGAGGCTTTAGCCGGTGGTAGACCCACCAACCCACCTAAA
>WFQU01000076.1 GCA_015486845.1 Anaerolineae bacterium
AGCCCGCTGGTGTGGTCGGCGCCCTGGGGTGAGGTCGCATAAGTGACACCGGTGCCCTTGATGGCCCGGGGATCGTAGGCGGACATGGCCTGGCCTTTGACGACCGGCACCCGTTCAACGCCGAGCACGCGACCCGTAACAGCGGCGCCATTGCCCAAGAGACGGCCCAGCGGCGTCCCCTGTCGAATCTCGGCTATCAATTCAAGGGCGCGTTGTCCATCGCCAAAGCCCATCAACCCTGCCTCGGCGGCTACGCCCAACGTAGCACCGATCTCGATGGAATCGAGTCCCAAGTTATTGACTTCACGGTTCATCCGAGCAATGATGTCCAGATCGTCGATACCTAAATTGGAGCCCATCAGGCCGATGGTTTCGTACTCGAGAGGGGAAACAACTGCGTGGCCCTGGGCATCGGCGAAGGTGTTGGAACAGCGAATGACACAGCCGGCCATGCAACCATGCGTGGTCTTGGCTTCGCCGTCGCGTTGTAACAAGAGTCTACGCATGGTCTCGCCGCTAATACGGTCGGCGTCTTCAAACTGGCCGGCGGAGAAGTTCCGAGTAGGCATTGCACCAAAACCATTACACATGGGAACCATGGCGGCGGTGCCATAGTCGGCGTAAACCTTTGTCTGTGGGTGAGATGTCAGCGCTTTGATGTAAACCCTTTGAGCCTGGCGAAAGCGATCGAGGTGGGCAATAGGCGGTTTCTGGCCCTCGCTGGCGTCGATCACAATGGCTTTGAGGCCTTTGGTCGCCATGACAGCACCAAGGCCACCACGGGCATTGATGCGAGACGGTTGGCGGTCTTTATCCAGGTTTTGGATGCCGGCGGCAGTCATGCGCATCTCGCCGCCAGGACCGATGAGGGCAATAGCTACTTTGCTGCCATACCGCTCGATCAGACGGGATGCAGTTTCGTAAACACCAAGTCCAACCAGGTCGCCGGCGCGTTCGAACCGAGCACCATCGGCGCTCAGGCGCAACACCCACCAACCAGATTCGGCAGGTCGCCCCTCCAGGATCAAAGCCTTAATGCCCAGGCGGGCAAGTTGTAAGCCGGTGCGACCGCCAGAATTGCTTTCTTTTATGCCCCTGGTGAGGGGACTCTTGGCCCCGACCGAAATGCGATCACAACTGGAAAGCATATGCCCTACCAACAGGCCAGGTGCGAAAATCAGTTTGTTGTTGGGCCCCAGCGGAGCACAGGTGGGCGAAACTTCATCAAGCAGGATGCGGGCCAGCAAACCACGTCCCCCCAGGCTTTGCCAGGCCTTAGGGACTGGTTCCCGGCTCAAAGTTCGGGTGCGAACATTGATGCGCCAGATATTCATAACAAGCTCCTTATCCATAATGGTTGGCACAATACCTCTATGACTGCGCGGTCGCCCGGCCCCGGGCAGACTCTGTGCTCTACAAAGCGCTCTGAAACTTCATTCACAACCTAAGCGGCGCTGAACAGACCTGCGAACTTCATCTGGAATGGTGCAGACTTTCAGGTCACTATCAAGTGGCATCGTCGCATCAATCAGGGCTTTGCCGGTCAACAAGTTCTCCGCTGTTGGCTCCAGAGCGTTAGTGAGCAAGTTAGACAGGATCTTCACGTCTCGGTCAACACGAGTCCGAGTGGTAAGTGCCCATAGTACTTCCTGGTCGTCATAGATGTCAATATCCTCATCAAAAGCTGCCACAACTTTGATGTAATGGTCCAGGCCGAGCAAGAACAGCATAACCTGTTGCGGCTCGCCTTCTTTCTCCTTTTTCATCGAGACCAGGCAAACAAAGTGACACCCCCACAAAGGATAGCGCAGAGAACGTACGTTAGGAAAATTGCGCTTGGTTTCGGCAAACATGGCAGGTGACCTTGAGACCCCGCTCAGAATGATGTGCTCCGCAGACCTCCCCGGTGTGATGTCTTGAAAGATGGCATCCTTGTGCCGTGTGATACAATCGACCTCAAACACGTTGTTAGTCGAACGGCCAGAGACATAGCCCGTGTATTCTCCAAAAGGCCCTTCAGACTCCTTGACCCCTGCCAGGATCTTCCCTTCTATCACGATCTCAGCATAGGCCGGGACTTCTACGTCCACCGTTTCCGCCTTCACCAGTTTTACCGGCTGCCGGAGTAGGGCTCCAGCTATATCATACTCGTCGGTCGTAGCGGACGCCCGGACCGCAGCGGCCAGCAACACGGCCGGGTGGGCACCCACGATAATGGTTGCCGGCAGGTCTCGGCCCGCTGCCGCCGACCTCCGGTAGAAATTCCATAGATGTCCCCGCGAGTGCAGGCTGGTCCGCAGCCGCCGAGGGCCTGCAAATTGCAACCGATGGAAACTCAGATTTCTCCGTCCCGTATCGGGATCTTTAGCCACAATGACACCTGACGTAATATACCGGTCAGCATCCTCCTGAAAATGACGCAACAAGGGCAACGCGTCAAGATGCACATCTTGTCCAACGGATACGATATCTTTGACCGGGCCGCCGGTCACGACAACTGGCGGGATCAAGTGCTCGGTGCGTTGCAACCAGGCGTTGTCGAAATCGTCTAGTTGGAGGCTTAGAGCCAGCGCAATACGCCGCTTCGTGCCGAAGAGATTGGTGATCACGGGGAGATCATACCCCATCACCTTGTGAAAGTAGAGCAACGGCGTCCGATTAAGACGGGCCAGAGCCTGGACATACGCTGTAATCGTGTACTCAATGCTGACTGGTTCACGAATGTGCAGGATTTCTCCCGGCGTTTCGCGTTCCAAAGTATCCAAAAAAGCATGTAAATCCTGTGTCATGATCGGCTATTCTCCAAAGTGAATAATCCAGTTCCTATGCCTTCTCGTAGGGCTTGGCAACATAGGCTGGCCCGACAGCACGGCCCATCGCACCCATTAAGGCAACAATAGTTAGTACATAGGGCAGCGCCAACAAGAACTGGGGGGCAATCGGTACGTTGGCCGCCTGGGCTGCCGCCTGGAAGGCGTCTGCGAAGCCAAAGATCAGGCAGGCAAGCAACGCGCCCCACGGGTTCCATCTGCCGAAGATCATAGCCGCGAGGCCGATAAACCCCCTTCCCGCCGTCATGAGACTGATGAATTGAGAAAGATATGAGATTGACAGAAACGCTCCACCTAAAGAGGCCAGGACTCCACTAATCAAAACGCCAGAATAACGCATCAGATACACACTAACACCGACCGTCTCGGCGGCGTAGGGGTTTTCCCCGGCCGCGCGTAGCCGCAAGCCAAACGGTGTTTTGAAAAGTATGAACCAGCTGACGGGTACCATGATCAGGGCAATGTAGACCAGAGGGCTCTGCTTGCCCAGGATCGGGCCCAAAATGGGTAAGTCGGCAATGAAAGGGACTCGCCACTCATGTAGGCGAGGGACGATAGGTGATATCCCTTGCGAACCGAATAACTTTAGGAGCAGGAAACTTGGCAAGCCTACACCCAAGATATTGACGCCGGTACCTACTATCGCCTGATCAGCGCGCATATTAATGCACATGAAGGCGTGGATAAGGCTAGTCAAGAGGCCAGCGGCCATGGCGTACAAAACTCCAATCCAGGGATTTCCGGAATAATAGGACCCGACCACTGCCGCAAAGGCACTGATCAGCATCACGCCTTCCAGGCCGATGTTCAGGACGCCGGAGCGCTCGGAGAAGATTCCAGCCAATGCCGGGTATAGGATTGGGGTTGCGGACCGAATCGCACCCGTGACCAGTGTGATGGTTAATACCTGTGACCAGATTCCCATAAAGTACCTCCTCTTAAGAAAGTGGTAGACAAAAGACAGCCTCAGCCTTCATGTTTTTTCTCTTGGGCGGGGTCCTCGTCTCCACGCAAATTATGTTTTCTAATGGCACCCTCCAGCATCGGCTTCAAAGTCTGGTTTGTGGCAGAGAAAAAGATAATCAGAGCGGTCAAGATGGATATAACCTCTTTGCTAATTCCCGCTATTGCCTGCATTGTGATGGAACCGCTTCTCAACATGCCGAGCAGGAATGCAGCGGCGACAACGCCGACCGGGTGCAGCAATCCTAACAGAGCAACCGCGATTCCATCCCATCCATATCCGGGCGAGAAGGCTGCGAAGAATCTATAGTGAACTCCCAGCACTTCCACCGCGCCAGCCATGCCACCGAGCGCCCCGCTGAGTGCCATCGCCCACACTGTCATCGTCTTAGGATTGATTCCAGCGTACTCGGCGGCGTCTGCGCTAAATCCCACTGCGCGCATCTTATAGCCGATTCTAGTTCTGAATATGAAGAACCAAACCAATACCGCCATCAGCAGTGCGACAATAATTCCTGCACTCAGCCGGGTACCAGGCCAAATTCGGTCCAGGCGTGCAGTCGCCATGATTTTGGGAGAAGCAGGCAAGTCGCTGTTCCCTTTCATCGGGCCACCCACGGCAATCATATAATCAGCAACTGCATAAGCGATATAGTTCAGCATAATTGTGGTAATCACCTCATGGATTTTGTGGTAGGCTTTGAGGTATCCCGGAACGGCCCCCCATATCCCTCCGACAACCGCTCCGCCCAAGAGCGCCAGCGGGAGATGTATTACTTTCGGCATATTCCAGGCGTACCCAATATAGGCTGCCACCATCGCACCGAATTCCAGCTGGCCCTCCACCCCCATGTTGAACAATCCACAGTGGAAGCCCAACGCGACGGACAAGCCCGTAAAAATCAACGGGGTGGTCGAGACCAAGGTCTCACCGAAGTAGCGTTTAGAACCAAATGCACCCTTGAACAGAACGCTGTAGGCCCTAATTGCATCTTCCTGGAACGCCCACAAGAACAGCGCCCCTGCGATAAATGCCACAATGATTCCCAGCATGAATTGGATCGGGCTGACAAGCGATAATAATGAAAACCTTCTCTCTTCTAAGGGTCGCTTGCTTTTATCCATGATCGACACCGCCCTCTTCTCCATTGCGGTATGTCGGAGTGTTCTCTTGTCCGCCCGCTTGGTCGATATTGCTGCCTGCCATCAGTAACCCCAACATCTCGGGCGTGGCCTGACCTGCCTTGAACGAGCCGACGATTTTACCTTCATACATAACCAGAATCCTATCACTGAGATCAAGGATCTCTGTTAGTTCCATGGAGATTAGCAGAATGGCTTTATCCTGCGCTCGCAGCTTAATCAGTCCCTCATGAACAAACTCGATGGCGGCAACATCCAGCCCCCGGGTGGGCTGCGCCGCGATGAGGATAGCGGGGTCCCGCCGAAATTCGCGAGCGATAATCACCTTCTGTTGGTTACCGCCCGAAAGGGTACGCGCCAAAACGTGTGGCCCGGGGGTGCGAACGTCGAACATCTGGATGGACTCACGCGAGAACCGCTTGGCTTCAGCATAATCCAGCATTGGCCCTTTAGCAAAGGGGGGAGAATCCTCAAACCCCATCAAGAAATTATCAATCAACGAGAAGTTCATTACCAGACCACGACGTTGCCGGTCTTGGGGGATATGACCCAACCCAGCATACATACGCTCCCGCGGGGTCATCTCCGAAATATCAAGATCCCCCAGCAAGATCTTGCCGCTCTCTTTGTTCCTCAAACCGGTAATTACTTCAACTAACTCATTCTGCCCATTCCCGGCCACGCCCGCGATGCCCACGATTTCCCCGGCCCGCACTTCGAGGGAGACATCCTTGAGTGCCGGTAAGCCTCTGGCATCTTTGGCGAACAGGTGTTCCACCTGCAGCCTGACCTCTCCCGCCGAGTGTTTCTCTTTCTTCACATGCAGGACGACATCCCGCCCCACCATCATACGGGCCAGTCCTGCCTCGTCCACATCCTGCGTCTCAGCAGTGCCCATTACCCGACCATCGCGCAAGACCGTTACCCGGTCAGTAATTTCCTCAACCTCTTGCAGCTTATGGGTGATAAAAATAATCGTATGGCCCGCCTCTCGCAGAGCGCGCATGACCACGTACAGTTCTCTAACTTCCTGGGGCGTCAAGACAGCAGTTGGCTCATCCAAGATAATAATCCTGACACCACGCGAGAGGGCCTTCAGGATCTCAACTCGCTGTTGCATCCCGACCGGAATATCACGGACTAGGGCGTCAGGATCTACTTTCAGACCATAACGCTCGGAGAGCTCAGCTACCTTCGCTCTCGCCTGCTTCATATTCAACCAGAATCCTCTTTTAGGCTCGTTCCCCAAGATAATATTTTCAGTGACAGTGAAAACAGGAACTAACATAAAGTGCTGGTGGACCATGCCGATCCCATGTTTGATGGCATCCAGGCAACTTCTAAAGTGGACCGGGGTTCCATGCAGCAAAATCTCACCCTCGTCTGGAGCCGCCAGACCAGAAAGGATATTCATCAAAGTAGTCTTGCCGGCACCATTTTCCCCCAGCAGACTATGGATCTCGCCTTCCTCAACGGTCAGGGAGACATGATCATTTGCCAAAACGCGAGGGAATCGCTTGACGATATTTCTCATTTCAATGGCCGTGGTCAAGAGACTAGTTCCTTTTTTTCAACTCTGGTTGCCAAATATCTAACAATCACCGCCCGTGAGCTGAAAGCCGGTTGCCAGTTTTAAGCAATCAGCTTCCAGCTTCTATTTTTTTTCTCTTCAGTCTACTACGGCAGCGTTGGTGGGGTGAAGGTCTTCAGCTCATCAAGGGTCGCTGGCGGCTTAATTTTGCCGTCAATGATCATTTGTTTGATCTTCTTGACTTTCGCCAGGATGTCAGGGGGAACGTTCTTGCTAGTGCTCGGGGCAATGTCAACGCCGCCCTCCGCTAAGCCATAGCGATAGGAACCACCCTTGAATTTACCCTCGACAACCAACTTGCCGACGTTATAGACACCCTTTCCCAATCCTTTGACCATGGAACTGATCACATTATGGGGAGCGAGGTAATTCTGATCACGGTCAACGCCGATGACCATTTTGTTGGTTTCCTTGGCAGCGTCAATGACACCCGTTCCGGTAAGACCAGCCACCTGGAAAATCACGTCAGCCCCCTGATGGTACTGAGCCAGGGCTAATTCCTTACCCTTTGCAGGATCATTGAACGCACCGGCATAGGAAACAAGAACCTTCACTTTAGGATCTACGGTCATTACACCGGCACGGTAGCCCGCCTCGAATCTCTTCACAACCTCCGTTTCCATGCCACCCACGAATCCAACTTTACGGGTCTTGCTCATGTAGGCAGCAATGGCTCCCATCAGAAAAGCACCCTCATTTTCCTTGAACTGAATACAGGCCACGTTAGGTTGATTCACATAGCTGTCAACCAATGCGAAGTGAATATTAGGGTATTGTGGGGCAACTTCGTTCATAGCATCCTTCATCAGGAAGCCTACTCCCACGATCATGTCTTCTTTCTGTTCGGCCAGCGTGCTGAGGTTAGGGACATACTGAGCCTGCTCACTGCTCTCGACCACCTTGATGGTAACCCCAAAGTCTTTCTTCAGAGCCTCGAACCCTGACCAAGTTGCATCATTAAAAGCCTGATCTCCAAGCCCAGACTGATCGGTAACCATGGCAAAGGAAAGGGTCTTGGCAGGAGCTGCTGTAGGGACCGCCTTTGTCGGAGTGGCAGCTGGTGAACAGCCAGCCATAACCATGGCAAGTACAACTAAAACAATAAGCAAAGTGTTTGTGCGGCTCATTTCAAAGTTCCTCCTTTTTTATTGTAGCTGAAAGATTTGCTGGTTCTTGATCGGCCAAACAACAGTTATCTAGATTCTCATATAATCGCACCTCCTTTTTGTAACAGTCCTCACGACCCAAGGAGTACCGCTAAATGTGACGATCCACCGTTCGCGAGCCAGAAACGTATTACGTAGTCCGTATTCCGTAAACTTGCCGTGGAAGCTCTTGCTATTACGTGAGAAACCTACGCAACACGCAGTACGGAATACAGACTTTCGCTAAAGAGGCTGCGACACATTTGTCAAGGATCGCAGAAAGCAAAATGAACCATGCCAGATATTTTATAGGTACCCCTTCTTGCCCACGTAGTTGATGACCCTGGGCACCCAAGTCTCGGGAAACTGACCCAGGGCCTCGTGATAAATCGTTTCCGCCTCTTCCATGGACTTGGTGTCCATCAGCGCTTTCACGCCTGTGGAAACCGCCTCAACCATGATCTTCGGATCCAGGAAGAGGTAAATCGCTGCTAATGGCGTGATGTAGGCCCGGCGCCCCCAGGGGCTGATGACCGGGACCTGCTTCAAGCCCAAATCCCCTTGCGCCGCCCGGGCTACGAACGGCTCGATTGGATCCGGGAAGGCTTCGCAGGCCTTCAAATAATCGTGAACATCTTTCTGCGTGAGGCCGTAGGCACCCAGGAACCCACCCGCCTGCATGACACGGCTCACCCGTTCATCTAACTCCTCTATCTCCATTTCAGCATCGGCCGTGTAGCCGGCAAATCCATAAATCGTCGGACAATCCAACTGGATCATCGCGCTGAGCGACATCAACGAAATGAGCGAGGCAAACGGGGGGCTGGTCTCGTTGCCGTCGTGGAAGGAGTGGGCCCCAATATCCGCTCCCACGAAAAGATCGATCCCCTTATCCACGATGAATGCATTCAAGCTATCCCGCAAGCCAACCACCCCATTGGACAGCCCCCCAACAAACACGTCCCAGGGTACGACTTCGCTCACGGCAGCTTCCGCCGGGCGATTCCCGTCAAAAGTGGCGGCCGGGTTGACATGAGCCAGCATCGGCTCCCATAATTCTGCCTCTTCCAACTGAGCGATATCATACACGAGCGGTGCCAGCACAAAATTTTCATGACGGCCCCCTCCTTCGGGGTTCCACCATTGCGAGCTCACCCCACCCAAATAGATTTTCTCGACGCCAAGGACCTGCATGTAGTTTGCGATAGGGATTCCGAGGATGACGTCTCCTCCACCTCCAACCCCCATGACCATTGCTTTCTTGGCTGCAACAGCAAGTTCGGTGAGTGATGGTTTGAAGTTTGTCATAATGCTGTCCTGCCTCCTTACCCTAACCTGGATGAGCCAGAACCAAAAAGCTTCACCAAATCAGCGAACTGGCGAATCAGCAAAACCGCTTTGACGCGGAAACGCCAAGACGCAGAGAAAAATGATTGAAAACCCTCTGCGGCTCCGCGCCTCTGCGTCAATGCATCTCGCTGACTCGCTCTTTCGCTAATTCGTTTGGTTCGTTGTTCTCTGGACCAAATCTTTGCCCAGTGTACAGGAATCTCACTGGTAAGGTACTCAGTCAGTGCTGGACGGGACCGAAACCAGGCAGCGGGGATAATCCGGCCCTCTTTCGTATCCGGGACACAGCATCCTGGATGCCCTCTTCCATCGTATACTGCGCCTCGACTCCCAATTCAGAATGCAAGCGGCTGCTATCCAGCTTCCAACAGGCATCAATGGTACCCGGTCGAACTTGCAATTGCGCCCCGGGGATACGCTTGGTGAGATAGTCTACCGCCTCCCGCACGCCGCGAACCTGGCCAGAAGTATTGTATACCCGCGTGGAAGTTTGAGGCACCTCGAGAGCCCGTACAATAAAACGAGCAGCATCCACCGCGTAAAGCCAATCAACGATTGCATCGCCACTATCGACCACACAGGGCTCTCCCAGAGCGGCTTTCTCGATCATTTCACTGGCAAACGTGCTGGCGCCGCGCATCCGACCGGTACCATAGACTAAACCAAAGCGTAACCCGATACTGTCCACCCCCCTTTCAGAGAAGTAGTGCGCAGCCATATA
The DNA here is from genome assembly GCA_015486845.1 of Anaerolineae bacterium. Lineage (GTDB taxonomy): Bacteria > Chloroflexota > Anaerolineae > JAADDB01 > JAADDB01 > WFQU01. The sequence continues at coordinate 9,745 of WFQU01000076.1, forward strand.
CTCATTCAATGATTTAAGTGCGCCATACACAGTATTAGGCCTATGAAACTCATCATTGGGAATGTGCTCAGTCTGGTGTGACTTTGGAGACCCAAAGACAGCATTTGAGCTGGCCCACACCAACCGGCGTAAGCCGAATATAGAAGCTACCTCCAATGTGTTGTTGAAGCCAATACCGTTTACCCCAATAGCCGCCGTTGGATTGTGGTTGGAAGCCGGGATTTGCCAATAGGCCAAATGAACCAGGTGGTCCACCTGGTTCTCCTTGACCGATCTGGCCAGTGACGCTAAATCGGTGACATCTCCGTGCACCAGCGTAATGCCTTTCAACTCGTCAGATGTCCATACTTTTTGGAGCGCATTCCGGTCTGGCATGACATCATAGACGACAACATGATGTCCCTGTGCCCGCAGCTCGTGCACCACGTACGACCCAATGAACCCCGCCCCTCCGATGACAAGACAATTCATATCGTTACCTCCGAATGTATTAGAGCCTTCTTGTAACCCTGCCTCGAAAATAAAATATTGATGACGCAGGCTCCTAAAAGTTATCTGCGTTAATCTGTAGAATCAGCGCAATCAGCGTTCTTATTTTCATCGTTATGCGGTGTGAAACCGCTCCTAGCAACCGCTGCTTCGTCAAGGTGCAATCTCTTCAGGGTCGCGGCGGTGGGCACACCATCTGGCCCCCAACCCCGGGCGGCATAGTAGTCGGTGATCAGACGCGATAGATCAACCACCTCCCCTCGAGCCGGCCCATCCGGGAGCGGGTCGACGAGGAAATGCTCCGGCAGCGTGTCGTCCGAGGCAGAGAACCCCGCCTTCAAGTTGAATACCCTCTCCAGGTTACAGATATGTTCACCGGCAGCAAGCAAATCCGCCTCGCTCTGGTCGAACCCGGTGACGCCGTTCCACAAGGGCAGGAGATCGGCCAGCCGGGCACCTTTGCCGGCAAGCACGCAGAAACCCAGAGAATCCAACACAGCTACTTCGTCTTGGCGAGCCTTGACCATCGCTCCCTTCCCCTCTTCCGTGCGTGGATCTACATGAGGTGGTGCCCCAAAAGCTTCCTGCGGCAGAAAAGCCCGTTCGTGGCAGGCGCCTCGTGGCGACGTCGCATAGCCTAAGGCCATGCCTTTCGCTGCGCGTGGCGCATAGCCGCTAATCTCCATCCCTTTCACGTGCATGGCAAACCGTTCAGCGTCATGCCCTAAAGCCTCCGCAGCCCTGCGCACACCTTCCCCGAGAAGTCTTCCAAATCCCCTCCTCATGCCAATGTGCTCAACCAAAGACACTATCGCTGCCTGATTACCAAACTGCAGTCTCAGGCCATCCGTGTCAGCTTCTTTAAGTTGGCCCAACTCGAAAAGTTGCATGGCAAAAGCAATCGCATTGCCCGTTGAAATGGTGTCTAGCCCCAATTCGCTGCAAAGTTGGTTCGCGGCAATGATTGCTTCTAAATTGTCGTTCCCACAATCGGCACCAAAAGCCCATAACGTCTCATATTCCGGCGCACTATACCCAGTGCCGGCATATGGCCCACTCTCCAGAGAAACCTTCTTGCGACAACGAATCGGGCAGCCATAGCAGCCAAAGCGTTCGTGTGGCATCTCCACGAGCTTAGTTCCGTCAATGCGCTCTGCACCCTCAAAAGTACCTTGATGGTAGTTCATCGTCGGAAATACCCCACGGGCATTGACAATGCGTACATTGCCCGGAGTCCCGTATTTGCCAAACGCAACCACGCCCTCATTAGACAGAAATTGGCGGGCGAGCGCTTGCCGAGCTTTAGCGAAATCACCTGGCCGTGCTACCGGGAGACGTTTTCGCCCCAAAGCGGCGATCGCCTTGAGGTTCTTTGCTCCCATGACGGTGCCGGCCCCTCCACGCCCAGCGGCGCTATCGTCGCTTATGATCGACGCATAGCGTACCCCACGCTCTCCGGCTGGACCAACGGCAGCAACCTGAGCCTTGGGCTGATCTACCAGGCGCCGAATTCCTGCGACCGTGTCCGATACACGCATCCCCCACAACTGGGAGGCATCCCGAATCTCCACCTGACCATCATGGATCCACAAGAACACCGGCGCGGGGGACTTCCCCTCAATGATCAACCCATCAAGTCCTGCTTTGCGCAACGCTGAACCGAAAAAGCCTCCCGCCAGACTCATGAGGATCGTGCCGGTCAGAGGCGACTTCGTTACCACGGAGTACTTGACGAAAGAAGGCGCACCGGTACCCAGTAGAGGTGTGGTAGCGAAGATAAGCTTGTTCTCGGGGGACAAGGCAGGCGTTGTCGGCTCGATCTCCTTGATCAAGATGCGAACCCCCAGCCCCCGCCCGCCAAGATACTCCATTAGCAGGGAGCCGAAGCCACTGTAAGTTACCGCCCTGGAATTCAGGTTCACCCGTGCAAATAAAAACTCCATGACACCAACCTTCCCCGATATGCCTTGAAGAGGCCCGCCGGTGTGAGCAAATTCACACTATCTCCGTAAATTCTAAAAGCACGCCGTCCGGGTCGAGACCGAAGGCGATCGGGGGACCACCAGCTTGCCGGAATGGGGGGTCAGGAAGCATGCGCACGCCTCCTCGTCCCAGCCGCTCGAACACCGCCGATACGTCGGCGACATGAATAGCCAGATGCCTCAAGCCAAGCAGCGTCCGGTCCGCTGGCACAGTCTGTGACAAATCACTCTCTGCATAGCGCAACAGCTCCAGCTTGGCGGCATCTGCCCCGCCACCGCTGGTCAGAATCACTATCTCTCGCCCCGGGAACGTCATCCTGCGCTCTACTCGGAATCCTAACTGGACATAAAATTCAATCGACCTCGCTAAGTCACTCACAACCAGGCCAACATGGTCAATTCGATTGTTCATAGGTAATTCTCCCAAATTCTGCATGAGCGTGACTCTTTCCTACATTGGCGTGGCAGACGAGTCGGTAATCGCCTCCACCACAACAGGCTTGCGCACACTCAGCGCCTTGACCAAGGTCTCGTTGACCCGTGAGGGCTCCTCGAGCCGCAGACCGATGCACCCCAGCCCCTCAGCTACTTTAGCAAAGTCGATCTTGCCAAGATCAGAACACTCAAAAGTGCTGTGGTACCACGCCCGCTCTGCCCACTTCACCCAGCCGAAGGCGGCATTGTTAAGCACGATGTTGATAACCGGTAGGTTGAACCGCGCCTGAGTAGACAGCTCGGCCATGACATAGGTAAATGCGCCATCACCAGCTAGTGTGACCACACGCCGTTCTGGCGCTGCTAATTGAGCCCCCACACCAGCGGCAACACCGAACCCAATCCCTGCCATCCCACGCGGGAAGATGCAATGACGCCCTGCCTCCCGCTGACGAAAGTACAACGCACCCCAGGCACTGGCGAAGCCAGCGTCGCATACCAACAGGTCCCCCGGGGCCACGACACGCCCTAGCTCGGCCATGAGCCTATGTGGATCCAAGGGAGTCCCATCTGATGCCACTCTTTGGGCAACAGTATGCTCCCATTCCTGTTTAAGCGATCGCACCCATTCTAGACGTTCCTCATCCGGCACGATCTTTTCGCCATCCTGTAGCGCTGCCAACACCGCCTCAAGCCCAAGCCTGGCATCGCCCACCAGACCCACGTCCGTGCGAAACACACGCCCTACCTCATCAGGATCAACATCGAGATGAATCACCTTTTGCTCCGGCGTGGGCACGGTCCACGTGAAGGTCGAGTTCTGCGATGACTTAGAGCCAACGATAAACACAAGATCAGCCGAGCGCAAAGCAGTTTCAGCACATTGGGTGCCGGCCATGAAGCCGACCACCCCCAGGCAAAGTGGATGATCGTCGGATAATATACCTTTGCCCGTGAACGTGGTGGTGACGGGCATGGTGAGGAGCTCCGCGAGTTGCTTGACCTGGGCTGTTGCCCCCGAGATAAGGCCTCCCCCACCCACAAGCATCACCGGCTTTTTGGCATCGCGTAGGAGCCTGGCTGCCTTCTCAACGTCACCAGGATCAGGCGCTGAACGCCTGGCCGGAAAGCGGCCATAGTCAGGTGCTATATAGTTCTCCAGATCCGGGAAGTCATATTCCTGCCTGAAAACATCGGCGGGTACGTCCAATACCACCGGGCCCGGCCGGCCAGTCGACGCTTTGGTAAAAGCTGCTTTTACTAACTCTGGTAAACGGTCGGGACTAGGAACCCGAAAGACAGCCTTACTTACCGACTCCAGCAAGCTGACCTGATCAATGCCTTGCGACGCTTGCCCAAAGTCGATATGATTAACCCAGCCAACCGGGTGATCACTGACGATTGCAACCACGGCGGTAGATGAGTTAAGCGCTTCGCCCAGGGCAGAGACCAGGTTTGTCGCCCCAGGGCCAACGGTAGCATCGCAAACTCCCACTTTGCCGGAGACACGAGCGTATGCACAAGCCGCATGGCCCGCACTGCGTTCGTCTCGCATAACGACATGCTTTAGTTGGGCGCGCTCCGCATAATCAGCTTCATACAAAGGTAAAGTTTGTCCTCCTGGAATACCAAAAATATATTCAACACCATAACCAATCAGCATCTTAGCCAAGGCAAATCCGGAATGTTGCTCCATCATGAACTCTCCTTCTTATCATAAATTCCCTTAAGCAAACGTTTGCGTAACCATTATAGCAGACACACAAACGTTTGTCAAGACCTAATTGCCTATCTCTTCCTAATTCAAGTAATTCTCAGGCATTTTTTGGCGGCTTGGGGTGGAAATTAAACGCATAAGCATGCTTGAGTTTAGCACGCTCTGCGTAATCAGTTTCATGTAAAGGCAAAGATTTGTCTCCCCGGGATGCTGAAGATGAACTCGACGCCATAATCAATCAGCACTGTAGTCAAGACAAATCCGGAATGTTGTTCTATCATAAATTATCTTTAGGCAAACGATTGCTTGATCCTTGCTCAATCATTATAGCAGACACACAAACGTTTGTCAAGGCCTAATTGGCTATCCCTCCTTAATTCAAGTCATTCTCAGACATTTTTGGCGGCTTGGGGTGGAGATTAAACGCACAAGAGGGAACCGGACAACACTTTCCAGCCGCCTACGAAAGCAGACTCTCAGGGAAACTTGATCGCCCAGTGGCAAAAGCAAGGTAGGCACTGTCAGGTAATCAGTCGTTAACAACCAGAAGCAGATTTTTTATTACCCATAGATCTCTATGATTCGCTATCTGGTTGTTACGCGCCGAACAGCAGGTAAGCCCTCAGCATCCTGTCTTCAGTGGATATTCGCCTGTTTTACCCCTTGATATTGCGCTGTACTGCTTTTACCGCATAGAATTGGAATGAGAATAGGGGTAGTTCGTCAAGAGGACTGCCCTATCTTGAGGTGTACCGGTCGGACATCGAGCATGGGAATGTCCAAATCGCCTTTAATTAATCTCAAGAGCAAATCAGCGGCTGCAAAGCCCTCCGATTCAAGATCCACGACGACAGTTGTCAACGTTGGGGTAACCATATCAGCCCACAAAGTACCCCCATAACTCGCTATGGCGATATCTTCCGGAACCGACAGGCCGCTCTCCTGGACATATTTCAACGCAGCTACAGCCATCATGTCAGTAATACCAAAAATTGCATCCACACCGCGTCGCAACAATTGAGCGGTGGCTTCCTTAGCCGAATCTGAGCGGTACTGTCCTTCTATCACAAACTCTTCCTTGAATTCAAGACCTTTGGACTGCAGTGCACGCCGGTACCCGGATAGCTTTCGAAGCGAGTCTGGATGGTCTCGTGTTCCAATAATGATGCCTATAGCACGATAACCTTTTTCCAGGAGATGAAAGGTTGTCTGAAAAGCACCATCCTCCTGGTCAGGGCAGATCTCAGGAATGTTGGACTCTCCAAAGTTGCGAGCAACATATACGACTGGAACGCCTTGTTCTTTAAGGTGTTCAACGTGTTGATCATCAACACCGGCGTCTGCTGGTCTCCCAACTAAAATGACCCCGTCTACTCTGCCCACACACAAGGTAGACAAACATTCAACTTCCCGACTGATCTGATTGCCGGTCATTAGTAACACTAAAGTGTAATCGGCATTCCTGACTCTGCGGTCAATGCCCTCAACAATGCCGGCGATGCCAGGCTGGTAAATATCTGGGATAATCACAGCTAGAGTATTCGTTGCCCCTCTCCGCAAGCTACGAGCAACCCAGTTAGGGTAATACTTAGTTTGTTCGAGAGACCGTAGAATCCGCTCCTCCGTCTCGGGGCGAACTTTTAATTCGCCCGAAAGATAGCGAGAAATAGTTGAGATGTTCACCTTAGATAGTTGCGCCACGTCGTGCAACGTTGCCACGTCTCTGTACCTCCAGGTCATCAAGATGTCTAAACAGAGTTTGCTTCACCGACCCAACCCATCCTTATACTACGGTATGAGACAGCCTGCTCCAGCAAAGTTCAATAAACCAACGGTAACACAATTAACATAGCATATCCGCAAACGATTGTCAAGCCCCAAACTCACATTTCGTACCCTAAAATCCAAACTTCTCAAATTTCTTGCCCCGATTGGCGGGGGAAACAATGCCTTTTGGGCTGTTTTCTCTCACCGGACAGGCAATAATCTTGGCCCTGTCAAGATCTTACGACGATGAAAGCCGGCGCTGGTGCTAAAGTGGAATGTAGCTGCCGATTCTGGCCTAATTCCGACAATAAGCAGGCATTGCATATGGAACCAACCATGACGTTACTGCAAAAAGGTTCATTAAGACGGTTACTAAGCATTTTCTGATTGCGTTAAATCTTCAAATCGGGTAGGATAAAGATATATTGGCTGAGTGTCGATATTGTTTTTGTTCCGCCGTAAGACGCATGCAGGGTGGAAAGGAAAATGTAATATGAGAGAATGCCGCTTTGTTCTTGTTGACGATCACAAAATTGTGCGTCAAGGGCTTCGCTCAATTCTCGAACAAGAAGAAGGTTTTGTTGTCATTGGCGAAGCCAGTGACGGCCCCCACGGTGTTTTGTTGATCTCCCAACTCAAGCCGGATATTGCCTTGGTCGATATTCGGTTAAACAACATGAGCGGATTAGATGTTTGCCGGCGCGCGACGGAACTCAGTCCGGATACTAAAGTCATCATCCTGACAGGATACTTGGACAGCAACCTGGTTCACCAAGCATTGCAAGCCTGTGCGAAAGGGTATTTGTTGAAAGATGCTGAGCAGATGGACTTAGTCAATCGAGTCTACCAGGTTCTAGATGGCAGACTTGTTTTCGATCAACGGGTAACCAGATCGTTAGCCGAGTATGTAATAAGACATCCCCCACAAGATGATGATGTGCTTCTTTCTGGTCGAGAATTAGAGATATTGCGATTGATGGCGCAAGGGATGACAAATATTGAAATCGCCGACTCGCTTTTCCGCAGTCCAGCGACAGTCAAGGATTATGTGCACAACATCATGGTCAAATTAGGTGTTCGTAATCGTGTGGAAGCCGTGACGAAAGCTGTTCGCCAGGGGCTAATTTGACCGGAACTCGCTCACATAAGCCTTTTTCCATGGCTTTGGAGAAAAAAATAGTGTCTCCTTCTTTAATAGATGGATTAGGGGACGCCGAAAGTATTTTGGCGCTCCGCTACAGGATACTTGCACAGTTTCGAGAAAGATCTTCGTGGCCAGAGACCACTTTTTCGGACATTGCCGCTTGCTTGAACTTAATCACGGATGCGAACGAACTGAGAGCCGTGGAAGCCAGACTGTTGGCCATCGGGCAGGACGAAAGAGCGCTGGAAAGTCTGGCTAACATAGTACGCCGACATTCGGACCTCTTCTCCTGGCAAGAAGTGCAGGCTAAGGAAGGAACCGGGCCAGCCGGGCTTTCTCACTCAGCATTACAGCGGCTGTCTTTATTGGATGATCCATGTGTCTTGCGGCATCGCTTGGAACAAGCTCTGACCCTTATCAATGAAGGGTGTGCGATTCTCGGTTTGTTAGATGGGGATGCCGTGCTGGAGCGGGCTGTCAATGTTGCTTGTCAACTGGTCTCTGGCGATGTAAGTTTGGTACTCCTCGCCAATAATGGAAAGTGGCAGAACTTACATACTTGTGGTATCTCTATCACGGCCGAAGAAATTCCGGCAGAACTACATGCTTTTCTGGACTCTGTCTTGGCTGGCGAGCCATTGATCATCGACGATGTGCGCTCACTCTTAACAAATGTAGAATTCTTGCCGGCGCATCTGTCAATTCGACAAGCAGTAGGCGTTACTTTTCGGCAGAACACTGTTACGCAAGGCGTCTTGCTTGTTGGGTTTGCGGCAGGGAAGACTGTTGAGCCCAGCGATGTTAATATGCTAACAGCGTTTGCCAGACAGATTTCCATAGCTTTAGAGAATCTTGCTTTTCATGCGCAAGCTCGCGAGCTAAGTCAACTGCAAGAGCGCCAACGAATCGCCCAAGACATGCACGATACAGTAGTACAATTACTCTTTGTCATTGGCATGGAAACCGAATCATTGTTGGCCCTTTTGCCGGATGACAGCAAGGCACGTGAAAAAGCCTTCCGTGTCCGTCGGTTGGCCTCCCAAGCCACAGCAGAGCTTCGACTGGCTATTTCAGCATTGACGGTCAGACCAACAATCGGAAATTCATCACTTCCCATCTTGTTGCAAGAAGCGATAGAGGAATGGGAAAGGCTTTCTGGCATTGAGGTAACCTTAGTTGGGCCGAGTGAATGGCCTAATATGTCACCAGCCATTTCGCACACTATCTACCGAATTGTGCACGAATCGCTGATCAATATTCAAAAACATGCCCATGCTTCGGCCGTGATTGTCAGTGTTACCGTGCGACCCGATAAGTTGGTCATTTCTATTCAAGATAACGGTGTCGGTTTTCCTCTCACACAGAAGATTATTGTTGGCAACAGTTTACATTTTGGCTTATACTTAATGAGTCAGCTTGCCGAGCATGCCGGCGGCTACCTGGAAGTTCTGAATGGCGAGGACGGCGGTGCTGTGGTACGACTTGTTCTTCCTGTAGACTGACATTTATAACAAGATTACCAAGAAACTCACTTGTTTCGTAACTACTAAGGTTATCGTATTCTTTACCACTGATCGTGCAGATTAAAGATAAAGGAATCGGGTAACTACGCAACCTGCGCAGGCAGGTTTCGCAGTTGTAGCAGCGATTTCTAATCGCCGGACAAGGCTGGGAATTTACGCGTTTCAGGTGCAGGGGCAAAAAACGCAGTTTTGCTTTTGGTGGGTTGCTCAATGCCAGCCGCGTTGTTTAGAGCGTTTATTTTTCTACATGGTATGGAGGTTTGAGTGCCACCAGCGGCTGGAACCGTACCTGGGGGCCTAACTTCAGTCAGCGCGTGCTTTTGCCAATTTTGCAGGAGTGTGCTCTGTTCGAAACGGTTGGTTGCAACGTCGTAGCAAGGTAATCACGCCAGCACCGCATCTTTCCAAAACGCCGGTTTGATGGCGGACATAGGGTAAACGCGCAGCCAGGGTTTGACCAGCAAGTGGTCACGCTCGTAAATTAAAGGGAGGATGGGCACTTCTTGTACCAAAATCTCCTCTGCCTGCCGGTAGTATTGTAGCCGCCGGCCGGCATCGGTGAGGCCGCAGCCCTCTTGCACTAAGCGCTCGTAATCCGCATTCTGCCAGGCCGGCCAGGCGCGGGCTCGGCTCACCCGCAAAAAGTTGTCAGGATCGGGGTAATCGGCGATCCAACTCAGGTTGATCAGGTGGTAAGGGACATCTTTTAGCCGGGCCAGGAATTCTGGCCACTCCACCACATCTAGTCGCACTTCCACGCCCAAAATCTCGCGCCACTGCCCCTGCAGAAACTGATTGCGCCCGGCCACGGCCTTATTGACCAACATATCGATGGGGGGAAAACCGCTACCGCCAGGGTATCCAGCCTGGGCCAGCAGCCGCCGCCCCTGCTCAGGTGCGAAGGCCAGGGCGATGGCAGGCGCATGGCCCGGCATGCCCGGCGGCGTTAATCCGCCCGTGGCCGGGGCCATGTAACCCTGTAGCACCCTATCCGCCAGCGTGGCCCGGTCGCTGGCCAGGGCAAAGGCCCGCCGCACCCGCACATCGTCGAAAGGGGGCCGGGTGACATCGAAAGCCAGGAAGTGCGTCTCCAACCTGGGCCGGGCGATGTACTCGTCCACGTAGCGTTGCCTTACTTCCTCCCGCACTTCCGCTGCTAAATAGGTAACGCCCAAAATGTCCAGTTTGTCCTCTTCGTACAGACGCAGACGGGTGGGCCACGCCTGCACCGGCAACAAGATCACCCGCTGCACATTGCCGCTAAAGCGACCGTGATAGCGAGGGTTGCGCTCCAGCACTATTGCTTCGCCTCGCCGCCATTCCTTCATGCGGAAAGCGCCGTTGCTGACAATGCTTTTCCTCTCTGCCCAGGTCGCACCCTGTTGTTCCACGATATGCCGGGGCACAGGATACCAGGAGACGTGGGTCAGCAGTTGCGGAAAATAGCCCACAGGATGCGCCAGCTCCACCTGCAGGGTGAAATCATCCAGCGCTCGCACCCCCACATCTTTCGCTCGCCCCGCGCCCTGGTGAAACGACCGCGCACCTTTGAGATCGTAGAGGAATGAGGCGGACTGGGAGCCGATGGTCGGGCTCAGCGTGCGCTTCCAGGCGTATGCAAAGTCGTGGGCGGTTACCGCCGTGTCATCGCTCCACTGCACGTCGTTCCGCAGGTGAAAGATGAAAACGCGACCGCCTTTGGCCACTTCCCAGGAGCGAGCCACATCTGGCACGACGTTCATCGTCGGGCTCAATTCCACCAGGCCGCTGAAAAGATGGGCAATGAGGCAATCGGTGTGGTGGTCCAGAGCAAGCGCCGGATCCAGAGATACCGGCTCCAGCCAACGGAGGCGTAGAGGGCGGGAAGCCGCAGCCCGAGAGAGCGGTGAGGGCTGCGTTCGGGGCTGCTGCCAGAGGGCAAAAGCCTCGTCGTAAGCCTGGCGAGCCTGAGCAAAATCGAAAGCGTTGTGATAGGTAAGGCCCAGCTTCATCAGCGTGCGCGCGGCCTGCTCCTGCTTGCCTTGATCCTGCAAATAGAGTAGGGCCTGCCGATAGTAGGTTACAGCTTCTGACCGGGCGTAGAGCAAACGGGCCTGATCACCGGCTTGGAGCAAATAGGGTATGGCCTTGGAGGGATCCCCGGCCTGGCTCCAATGATAGGCCAATAGCCCCGCCCGTTCCTCCTCGCTCACGCCTCCGGGCTGCTCCAGGGCTTCGCCAACCCGCCGGTGTAGCGTCTGTCGCTGGCCGGCCTCCGCGGCCTCGTAGACTACGGCCCGGATTTTGTCGTGGCTGAAGTCGTATTGCCCGGGGGAAGCGGGCTGTGGTTGCACTAAATGGCGGGTCAGCCATTCTTCCAGGCTCTCGCTGACATGCCTCGCGTCCTGCCGTGCTGCGGCTCGCAGCAGCGCGCTATCGAAATGCTGGCCGATCACCGCAGCTAAGGTCAGCAGCCGTCGGGCCGGCGGATTTAGCCGCCCTACCCGCTGCAAGATCACATCCTGCACGCTGCGGGGAACCTGATCGATCGTGGCGGGCTCCAGCCAACGCCGGCCGCCCGGCCGCCCAGACAACGCACCTTGCTCCTGCAAGCTGTACACTGTCTCGATGAGGTAGAACGGATTGCCCTCGCTTTCCCGATAGAGAAACGCGGCCAGCGTTTGTGCGGCCCCAGCGCCCACTAGCGAGCCTGCGATCTCGGTCACCGCGTCGGCGGAGAGAGGAGCCAGTCTGAGATGGTTCACTAAATGATCGCGACTCAGTCCCTGGCGCAGGCGGGTCAGGAGATGGCTCGGGCCTGTCTCTTCCGGCCGGTAGGCGCCCACAATCCAGACCGGCGCGCCGGCCAGATTGCGCAGAAGATAATGGAGCAGATCCAGGGTAGAGGCGTCGGCCCAGTGTAGATCGTCTAAGAATAAAATGAGAGGGGTGGGCGGTAGCGTTTCTGTGGGCCGGGTCAGGGCACGCAGAAAGCGGGCTACGGCTTCGAACAACCGCTGCCGCGCCGCGAGACCGGCTACTGGTTGAGGTTGTGGCAAGTCAGGCCATAGCTGGCGCAATTCCGGCAAGAGGCGGGATAACTCAGCCAACCAGACCGGAGCAAGGATGGAGAGGCGCGCACTATCTCCCTGGCTCCCCTGCTCCTCTGCTCCTCTGCTCAGCACGGAGCGGAACGCCTCGGCAATGGGTTGGTAGGGGATATCGCCGCCGAATTCGTAACAGCGTCCGCGCAGTGCCAGCGCACCCTGCATCTCCGCATAGCGAATCGTTTCTTCTACAAGTCGAGTTTTCCCCACGCCCGCTTCGCCCTTGATGAGGGATAGACGGCTCGTGCCCCCGCGGGCTTGTTCCCACCAGGCCACCAAGCGGGCGTGTTCCTGGCCGCGACCGCTAAAAGGCAAGCGCAAGGTTGCGACTGCAGTCGCGGGAACGGCCCAGTCTGCGGCGTTCCAGTTCAACAGGCGCCGGTAGAGGGCGATGGTCTCGGGCATGGGCTCTACGCCCACTTCCTCTATAAGCTGGCTGCGGCAGAGTTCGTACTGGGCCAGGGCCGCACCCCGCCGGCCCGTCAGCGCCAGCAGGATCATCATTAACCGGTGACCTTCCTCCCACCACGGTTCCAGTTGTAACTGCTGCCGCGCATACAATAGTGCCTGTTCGTAGTTTCCTCGCCGGAGTAAGTAGGCCGTCAGCCGTGAGAAAGCGGCTAAAGCCATTTCGCGCAGATGTGCGGCGTAGCCAATACTCCAGGCGGCAAACTCAGGGCTCTCCTCCATGTCTAAGTCGGCCAGAAACTTGCCTTGATAGAGGGTCACGGCGTTTTGGAGATGCGGGATAGCTGCGCTGATGTCGCCGCGGTGGCTGTAGGTCTCCGCCTGTTGAAGTTCAGCCTCGAAAGTCAAGACGTCTACCGATATCCGCCCTTCCTGTTTTAGCCCGACCGTGTATCGTTCCTCGTTCAGCAAACCGGCGGGCAAGCCACGGCGGAGACGCCACAGGGTTTGGCGTAAATTGTGTCGCGCTCGCACCTCGCTGCAGTCACCCCACAGCAAGCCTGCCAGGCGGCTACGGTCATGTTGGCCGGGGTGCAAGAGTAAGTAGACGAACAGCGCCTGCGCCTTGCGCAATTTGATCTCCTCAACCCGTTGCCCGTCCTGGAGGATCTCGAAGTGCCCTAACGTGTTGATGACAAAAAAAGGACTCTGATCCTCCGATTTGATAACCATTTTGCCCTGCCAGAGACGGAAAAATGACGATGAGATGACGATAGGCTGCTATGATGGATTTGGGATGGTTCATTTATCTTATGCAGGCCCTTTACAAATCAAGGTTGCCCTCTTTAATAAGGCATCGAATTTCGTGTTTCGCATTGCGTGTTACGCTGCGTTAAAGCAGTGCTTCCATTTGAAAACCTGCGGAATACGCAATACGGAAATTTGTAAAGCGGCCTTGTCATCGCGATGAACCACGCCATGAATTCAATAATTTGAAGTATAGCATAATTTCGTTCATTCAGGAAGTAATTTCATGCAAAAGGGCCCATTACGCTTTGTCTATCTATGGACCATGTGGTGCGAACGCCCGGCCGATGCTCATCAGGCTGCCCTGTGGCGCTTGGGGGAGAGGTCTCGTCCGCCGGCATGCCCGGGGGGAAAGACAGCCGGGAGTTGTTTGCCGTGAGCCGACAGCCGCTGCATCTGTGGCGCAGCGCCGGGTTGTGTGTGGCATTTAGGCGACTTGACACTTGGGGCCAGCCCCCAAACCCCCGTACCCAAAAAGAGGGGCATACCACTGGGGGCGTTTCACCCCCCAGACCCCCTGAAAAAGGTTCTCGGCTGCGCCGTGGCCGGTTTGTTGCGGGCTATCACTTTCTACTGCCCCGCTGCTATCCGCCGCCATCCTGTCGGCAACCAGTGCTGACAGATCGTTGGCGGCTCGAGTTCGGATCGGTTTGATGCTATGCACTCGTGTGAACCAGGCCCGAGAACAGAAATTATTCGTATTGCCGGCGCGACCGGCTGGCCTAAGCAGCGACCAATGACCTATTTAATTTGTTTTACCACCTTAGCCGGGGGAACGCATTTCGGAAGGGTTGGCGGGGAACCGTACGGTTCCCCTGCCGGGAGCTCGAGGGCAGCGCCCTCGAAGAAGAAAAAGGCGGCGAGATTATCTTTGATTAGAAGTTCAACTTCTTCAAGAAGTTGAACTTCTAAAATAGCAAAATCGCCCTACGGCGATTAGCTTGCAATCTGCGCAGGCAGGTCTCGCAGTTGTAGCAGCGATTTCTAATCGCCGGACCATTGTTTTTTATCTGCGTGCGCAGCCTGTGTTGATCTGCGTCCCATTTTATTTTCAGAGTTGTCTCACATGTGTTGACATAGTGGGTAAAGCGAGACGTTGGGACCGTGAGCACACGCGTTGTGCGTTCTGAGGTTTCAGATTAGCATGTAGTGCCGTAGTGCACTATCTCGGGGTAGGTGCTGTTGCTCTCTGCTATCGTAATTTGGGTACCTCCGGCGGTTGGATTACAATGCCAGTCAAGATAATTATAATATGTATTATAAAAATCGTTAGGTGAGAACACACCCGAATCTGAGGAGGAAGCAGTGGTGATATTGGCAAGAACAAAGGTCAAGGATGCTGTCGAGAAGTATCCAGAATTGAAGGAGATATTGCTTTCCCTTTCTCCTAAGTTCAAGCTCCTGAACAACGATGCTGTGTTCAAAATGGTAAGCAAATGGGCGACTTTTGGGGATGTAGCCAGAATAGGGGGCCTCTCGATTTGCGAGCTCCTGCACGAGATTAATGCCACCATAGGTACGGAGGAGGATCTATTAAAACACGCGCCGGAGTGCATAACGGAGAAGGAAAAGCAACCCGAACTTCCGGCTAAGCATCCCGATTGGATGCAAGAAGCTCGCGGGCTCGTGTTAATGGACGTGAGAAACAGGGATAATTTTTTCTTCCCCGAGGTACTTGGGCATCTCACAGGGCTGAAAGAAGGACAGATTCTCAAGGTGGTCAATGCTTTCTATCCTGCTCCTTTGATAGAGATGCTGAAAGAGGAAGGATATGATATCTTCTACGAATCGCCGTCGTTCCACGAACACATTCTCTATGTCAGAGGACGGGGACGCCTTGTAGAGGGCTCATGGCAAGAGATGAAGGAATGGTTTCCTCTACTCGATGCTACTGTGTGGGGCAAGGATTTCTTCCCTATGCTGATACAGGAAGCGGAGTCTGTCCTGCCGGGCAGTGGATTCAGGCTGGAGCTGAGGATGCCCCCGGGGCCCGTAGTGAATACCGTGGAGACCCTCGGGTTTGAATCGTTTGTGGAGGAGAAGCGTCAGGGCGAGTATGCTCTTTATTTCTATAGATCTGTCGGGAAAGTTGAAGGTGCGCCGGCAGTTATGCATAGAGTTCCCCTGGTAATCCAATCGGCCACGCCGGTGGTTTATCCTATCATTATGCGGATGCTTGAATCCAAACGGCTGATGCGGGAGATCAAGGTCGAGGAGCTAAAGATCTGGGACAAAACGGAAAAACACCTGGGATGGATCGTTAACAGGAAAGCGGATATTAGCTTCTCTGCCGTAGCGGCTGTGGCGAAGTTGTACCAGAAGGGGCTGGACATCAAGATGACCTCCATCGTTGTCTGGGACAATTTTTTCATTCTGACTCGTGGGCTTGTAGCCAGAGACTTTAGCGGCCTCAAAGGGCATGATATTTACTTGCCTCTGATCAAAGCAGCGCCGCCTTATGCCGTCACCATTTTCTTGATGCAAAAGCTTGAGTATGATCCGGCGGACTTCCGGTTTGTCTTTGGAAAGCCTTTTGGGCGTCCTGAGGAAATCAAGGATAAGCTGATGCATGGCGAGGCCGATGTGGCCCTTCTCAGGGAGCCGGAAGCCAGCTTTGCTATTCACGAGGGCAAGGGGGACATTCGAGAATCCATGGCTTACAGGGATATCTGGGAGAAGATGTTCCCGGGACAGGGAAACCTGCCGAATGCTGGTATTCTATTTAAGGGGGAAGTGCTCCGAAGTTATCCGGATCTCTCCGAGATGTTTCTGGAGGAAGCGGCGGATGCGGTTCAATGGGTCAATGGGAACCAGTCGGAAGCAGCCATGATGGTTGCTGATCTCATGGGGGTCTCGCAAGAGGAAGCAGAGTTTTTCCTCTCCAGGGTACATTTGGAGGCCAAACCTTCGAAGGTTGTACTTGACCACGTGATGCACTATATAGATGTGCTCAACAAGGCAGGGTACGGGGGCAAGCCATTCGGGGAAATTAGATCGTTATTTGACTGATGCCTTCCATACGGACAGAGCCCGACCAGGTGAGTGGCCGGGCTTTTCATTTTGGACCGGTCGGGACGTTCAGACTTCTGTCAGTTTTCTCGACCTGCGTTGTGAATGGTAACGTGGTTATAAATTTTTTCGATTCAGTCCGAAGCAGAACAGCCGGCCCTCGAATAGGATATCCGAATGATCTTTGTTGGACAATCTCTCATTTTTGACAAAGCTGGAATTCAGGATATACTACTCCTGGGTTGTGTTCAAGAAGGACATCCAACAAGCGGTGATGGAGTTCACCTGATAATTGCCTTGCAAGGCTAATGACTCCTGCCACAGTATATTTCACTGGCAGATGTCGCACCTGAATATGAACCAGGCTCCTGCCGGTGATTTTCCGGGAGGAATTTTTTATGCCTTTGGTGACCTCGTCGCAAAAATCAATGATTCTTACAACTACCATTCGGATGTCGATCTCGCTCTTGCCGCTGTTGGCGAAAACGATTGGGCGGATTTTCTACCTGGAGCCGGTAGTCGGCGCCGATGGCCGCAAACTGCAGTCGTTGCTCAACGCTTTGCTGGATGAGGCGCATTTTCCCATCTCTGTGGTGCCATTGGCAGCCATACCCGCTTATTCCTATCCAAGCTCGATTCCACGGACTATCATTGTTTATGGCGGTGGTCGTTTTTCTGCGACGTCCAGGCTCCCGCTGACCTGTCGACAACGCGAGGGGCGGGCTACGACGGTAGCTGCCCTTGATGATTGGGCGGCGGTGGCGCGTGCTA
Organism: Anaerolineae bacterium; assembly: GCA_015486845.1. GTDB lineage: Bacteria > Chloroflexota > Anaerolineae > JAADDB01 > JAADDB01 > WFQU01. The sequence continues at coordinate 26,883 of WFQU01000076.1, forward strand.
TAGGATGGTTTCAGGCCTGGCTACAAAGTGTTGTTGAAGGAGTCGACATGGGCCTATGGCCTGCCTGTGCGGGCACGCAGACAGGCGCACCACAGCGGCTGAAAATGATGCGGCTGGCGTCAAGCTTTTAGGTGGGTTGGTGGGTCTACGACCGCCTAAAGGCCATTATTGCCCGGCGCTTCGCACCGCCGGCCGAATGCTCATTCGACCCTACAGCAGCCCCCTTTCAGGGGGGCTTCTTGGCGACGTAGCACGGGGATTTGACCCCCGTGCGCTCGGGCGGAGAACGCTGTCGATTAGAAGTTCAACTTCTTGAAGAAGTTGAACTTCTAAAAGGGGATTGTTTTTTATCTGCGTGCGCAGCCTGCGTTGATCTGCGTC